>JAAFIA010000106.1 GCA_013298545.1 Bacteroidota bacterium
AGCGAATAGGACACAAACGAATGAAAGCAAAAATCCTTCTTTTCTTACAACTCGTTTTTGCCTTTAGCACAAGAGGTTTGTTTGCACAAAACTTGCCAGTTTGGGTTTACACGGCACCCTCACTTTATTCGTATCAAAGTTCCGACATCAATCTGCAAAATGGCTATCTTTTTGTTCAATTCGGTGTTACCGAAACATTTCCTTGTAGTTCGCATCACGGATCATCTATATTACTCGACAACTCAGGAAACCAGACTTGGGAAAATGTATTTGATACAACAAATGGTTGCCAAATGGAATTTGCACGAGGCTGCAAGGTTATTACTGCACCTTCTGTAGGATATTACGTTGCTTCTCCTTATTATGATTCTAGTCCTGATTCTGTTTATACTGTAATTTATAACAACGCCGGTCAAAATATAGCATCTAATTATAGTGGCTATAATTTTCATTATTTAGCGAATATGAATGATGGCTATTGCTACCAAGGCAACGACAACTACATGATTTATAAAACGGATTCCTTGGGCAGTTTGATTTGGCAATATACCTTGCCCGACTCAAACGACCTATATTCACTCTATGCAAATGTATATAGACAACGCTTACTCATAACAACGGTTGATTATACCCAATCGTCAACCGATAAAAAAATTAATTTCTTCGGACTTGATACTGCTGGCTTTATGCATTTCAACAGCAGCATTAATCTAGTCCTCAACAGCAACGAAACCGTCAAGAGCATTTGGTTTACCAATTCCCGAAATATTTTGGGCGTTCTCTATGTCCCATCAAGTACCCTTCGTTTCTTTTCGCTCGATACAGCAGCAAACTTAAACTATCCAGTTATTGATTTACAAGCCTTAAATTACGTTAATCCCGTTTACGATTCGATCCATAATTTACTGCATTACCTTAAACCAACTGTATCTGGAGCAGCCAAAATGTACAGCCTAGATTGTTCAACCGGAATCATTCAGGATTCTATTTTTTTAGATACTGTTGGTATAAATTCCAGACTAGCGATTGATCAACATGGAAATGTTCTCCTCATGTCGCATTATCTCTCAAGCAGCGTCAATTCTTTTTATGTAAAACGCTTTACATATAATTACTATTTAGATTGGACAGGATTAATTGCTTCCCCTCCAACAAATTCAAACCTGCTCTATGACATAAAAACAGACACAAGCAATAATATCTATCTTTTTTACAGATACAATAGCCTCGCACACATAGCCAAATTCTCACCCCCACTCGTCAGCGGCATTAACGAACCCAACCCTTATAAAAATCAGTTGCAACTAGTGCCCAATCCGACATCTTCTGAAGTTACCATCAGAAGAAAAGAAACAAGCGACTTACCGTCAACACTTCTTATTCGCGATGTTTCTGGTAAATTGATTCAACAACTAAATATCCCTGCCCATCAAACGAGTTATACTTTTTCTACAAACGATATTCCGTCAGGCGTTTATTTTGTGGCGTGGGGAACTGGAGTAGCGAGTAAACTGATTGTGATTCATTAAACCATGAAAAAAACACGTTTCTTTTTCGCCCTCCTTCTTTTTACATGTTCTGCTGTTCAGGCGCAGCAAGTTGTTTCAGACACACTCTTAACCGACTATGGTGCATTCACCTTAGAATCGGCTGAAAACGAAATGCTGACAGAACAGCAAGTGTATAGCGATAGCACAACAACAAGTGATGGCGGAAGCGCATCTTATCTTATCGGCCAAACGAATAATTTCCGACAAAGCAATATAACTAAAGCAGAAACACAACAGCTTTCTCTAACCATTACGCCGAACCCAGCGAATAGTCTTGCCGAAGTAAAAGTTACAGGATTAAGTGGCTCTATAAATTTATATCTATACGATGCACTAGGAAGGGTTAGCCTTCATAAACGCATTGTTATGGAAGACTCTTATCGGTCTTTTTTTCTTGATTTGTCAACCTTACCAAACGGTATTTATTTGATGCAGGTCGTTTCTGCCCAAGAAACAATTTCTACGCGAATACAAAAAGACTAAATCTTCACAGGCTTGCGAGCACGTTTCGCAGCACAACCTGCGCGTCAATTCCATTTTGTGGAATGCAGAGCTGCCCCTCCCCCAAAAACAAAAACGCGCCAGTCAAAGACCAGCGCGTTTTCAAAAAGGAATCGGAAATTATTTTACCACATTGTAGCAGGTATTCAGGTCTGCTGCAGTTGCGGCTTTTACTTTCGGATCGTTTTCCAACGCATTTTTTGCTTTTGCGTTTTCGGGATCAATTTCTTTCAGCAACAAATAATAAGCTTTAGCACAAGCAAAATTGTTGTTTTTGAAATGGTAGTAACCCAAATAATCGCAAGCCTTCATCAAATCCTTTTTGTTCTTCTCTTTATCGGCAACAGCGAGTTGAACAAATTTTTCATAGTACGGTTTTGCTAAACCTTTGTCGGTTTCTGGATCGAGTTTGGTATTGGTGTTTCCACGCCACAACCAACCCGCGAGGTAAGTAGAATCCATTTTACAAACGGTAGCAAAAGCACTATCAGCCAAAACATAATTTTTTTGCAGGTAAAGTGTACGACCGTAATAGTTGTAGTCGTTGATGTTCACTTTTATTTTGCTATCGATTTTGCGTTTGAAATACACCGCAGCAGAATCGTATTTCTTGGTTTTGAAATAAGCCGCACCAATCTCGAAATTCAATTCTTTGCGTGTAGAATCTTCTTGCAAAGCTTGTTTCAAATCGAAGATCGCTAAAGAATCTTGGTTGAGTTTGGCCAAGGTTTTACCACGGTATTCGTAGTCTTGTGATAAAACTTTCGGTGTGCCTTTCGCTTTTGCTTTCACAAAGAATTTGTCAATAGCGGTTTTCGCATTTGCATAATCGCCAGTTTCAAAATAAGAGAAACCGAGAATACGATACAATACAACAATGCTGCTATCGGTTGATTGTGTGGTTTTGATTTCTTCAATCGCAGCTTTGTAATCTTTACTCAAGTAAAGAAACGCAGCATAACGGTAACGCGCACTTGGATCGTTGTTCAACGCCAAGTATTTGCGGTAATCGTCAGAAGCCGATTTGAATTGACCAATTTTATATTTTGCTTCACCACGTTCGCGGAACGCAGGAGCAAACGTAGAATCGGTTTTGATGGCTTCGTCGAAATACTTAATTGCCTCTTGCATGTTTTGTCCGGCTGCATAAACCTGACCAATACGCAAGTTTCCTTTGCAAGATTTTGGATCTTTTACAATGGCTTGTTTGTAGCTCTCAATCGCAGTACTGGCGTTGAGGATGTCTTTTTTAGACTGTGCATCGCCACGCACCAAGAACACACTTGGGTTGTTTGGATCAAATTTTTGAGCCTTTTGGGTGTATTCAATCGCTTTGTCAAAATCAGGATTTGGACAAAACGTATAGGTTTCGGCAATTTCCAAAAGTACCGCCGCTTTGTAAGCACCCGTATTGCGTTTGTCTTTATCGTTGCTTACTGCAATTTCGGCATCGTTCAGTTTTTTCTGTCCTTCGGCAGCATTGCCTTTGTACATGAGAATGCGTCCCATGCCTACAAGCGCAAGTGGGCCAGCAGGATTGACGGAAACGCCCTTGATGAACAAAACTTGGGCAGAATCTACATTGTCGGCCTTCATGTAATTGTCGGCAAAGTAGAAATAGTTGTCGCCGTTAGTCGGTTCTTTTGCTACAAGCTGTTTGTACATACTTGTAGCAGATTCGTAACGTTCGCTCTCCGTCAAACGGATGGCCTCTTGCAGGGTTTGACCAAAACTTGGTGCTGCGAAAAGGAGCGCGCCGAGCGCAAACATCGCTTGATTCTTCTTCATAGTTTTCATGGCGCAAAAATAGCGTTTATCAGTAAGTAGTAACCTGAATTGTGCGTTCTGTTTGTTTGGCCGGCATCAATCCGGTTTTTTGAACAATCAGTTGTCCGCGGTCACTTAGTGTAAAGGTTGCAAAGCCTGTGCCAAGTCCAGGACGTTTACCAATTTTAATGATCCAGACCTCGCGGATAAAGGGGTAATTCTTTTTGGCAATGCTGGTTTGCGAGGGCTTGACCGCTTTTTCAATATTATCTCGATGTAAAGCCACCACCCGAATTTTTGAGCGTCGCGCTTGATCCGTTGAATCGTAACGATCGGCAATCCAATTCATCCCAATCACACCAATGGCATTTGGATGCGTATTCACATAGTCCACCACCGCTTCGTTTGATTTTACGGCATAACAACGTCCGGCGGGCGATTTTCCGTCCAATAAATTTGTGCTCAAGTAATGCGCGTTTGCCGAAGAGCTGTTGTCAAAAACCATATCAAGACGGCCAAGTGTTGATCCGGGCCGAACTTGTGCCCAAGCCGTATCGGTTCCATCCAACATGCGTTTGATTTCGGCCACCGTAAACGCAGAATCGGGGTTCTCGCGGTTCACCACAATGGTTACCGCATCGCGCGCAATGAGAATGCGTTCTAAACCAAATTTTTTGCTTTCAAAAAACAATTGCTCATCCTCGCTCAAGTCGCGGCCCATGACGGCTAAACGCGTTGAGTCGTTGAGTAAATCTTTGATGACTTCGCCTTCGGGTTTGTACGTTGTCATTAAAAACGCTTTCGGGTAGCTGCTTTCAAAGGCTTCAATTTCAGCAGCAATCAAGGGTTTAAACGTTTCGTCAACAGCAAAAGGAATTTTTCCTGTTGTTGGTGTATCTAATTCTTGCGTTGCTGTTTTATTGCCGCAAGCAACCACCGCAAAGGCCGCTGAAAAAAAGACGGTTGCAAAAAACAATATTCGGATCATGGCGTTGGCGTATTAGAAGAATTGGTTGATCTATCGGTCTCCGAAATGGTCTCGTTTACATCAATGACCGTGTAATTGTCGAAAGGAACATCTTCCGGCGTAAGTTCTTCTCGTTCTTCGTGTTTTATTTTTTGCCACGTAGTGTATGCGGTAAATGCGCGAAAGCAAGCCCACAAAATCAGCACACCACCCAACCACAACCGATTCGGTTTCGGAAAGCGATCCATCAACACATTGGTGCATAAAAAAAGCAAACCCGAAGCGAGGAACAATGCCGCCATTGCCAGATTCATGACAAGACGGGTTTTTCCAAGACCCGGGTTTGCTGTACGCAAGGGAAAGTTTATTTAAGAACGAATTTAACCGGAATGGTCATCGACAAACGAACGGTACGACCATTCATTTTTGCAGGTGCCCATTTTGGCATGCCGTTTACAACACGCAAGGCTTCACGTCCAAGACCAGGAGCTCCGGCAACATCTTTTGCCACAGCAGCATTTGAAACCTGTCCGTCTTTTTCTACAATGAAGGAGATGTAAACGGTTCCTTGTTTGCCCTGTTCTTTTTCAAACTGTGGGTAGTTGATTTTGCTACGCAAGTAGGCGTTGAGCGGATCGTCGCCACTGCCAGGAAATTTAGGCATTTCCTCAGCGTAGGTGATAGGCGCTTCTACCTTTTCTTCTTCAACCACAACGTTTGATGTAGGTTGAATCAACTCGATAGACTCTTCATCATCACCGTCTTGTGTTACCTCACCGGTTTTTTGCTTGTTTGCATCATCCTGCGAAGGCGGAGGAGTTGTTACCTCTTCTTCGGTTACTTCGGGAATGGTAAACTGAAGCATTTTCACCATTGGTGGTGGTGGTGGCGGTGGCGGCGGCGGCGGTGGCGCGTTCGGATCTACCGGAGGCGGTTCTTTGAGAATAACTTCTACGTTTTTCGTTTCCTTTGGCGGTGCCATGGCTTCTGAAAAGATGTTCAGAAACGTGTTGAGGAAAGAGAAGAAAAGCAGAATGAGAACCGAGATGCCGAAGGCTACGAGTACTGCACGCGCATAATTGCGGCGGAGCGAGTAAGCGCCATACGCTTTGTTTCGTTGCTCAAACACGAGATCGAGGCGATCTTCTGCTTGAATGTTGTTCCAACTAGCCATGATGGGTAAGTGTTGGTGAGTGATTAATTTATTGTGGTCCGCCAGCCGCAGCTGGAGCAGGTTCTAACAATTCGGGATATTTGCGTCCGGTTTTTCCAGAAAGCGCTTCGAGTTCTACACGCGAAATTTTGGTCAACGCATATTTACTCACATCCGAAATTTTTAATTCGTCGATGATGTTGATGACATCGCCATACGTGGCATCGCCGCCCCATTTTACGATGTAGAATTTAGCATCGTCTGCACCTTGATAGGCTTTAGATGCCGCACGGGCCTTGAGCGTATCTTCGGTGATTTTTCCGTCTTTGAAATCTTGACGCAACTTTTTCATTTTATCAATGACGTTCTTGTTGCTTTCGAGGAAAAACTTACGCATGCTTTTCGGCTTTGACTTATCGAGGTAACCTTCGTTAAGTGTTGTTGTTTCCTTCAACACACCGGAATAGTAATAAACCATACCGTCTTTGTTTCCATCAACAAGCAGCGTAACTGCGAGTTCGTCGGCAAGTTTCATTTTGTTGGTGGTATCTTTTACATCCTTCGGCATGGTCATCTCGAGCGTTTTTGCTTTGTTGAGCTGCGAGGTGAGTACGAAGAAGGTAAGAAGAAGGAAGGCCAAATCGACCATCGGCGTCATGTCGATGCGGGGATTCGATTTCTTGGCGCGTTTTTTCTGGTGTTTACCACCACCACCACCATCGCCTGTATTTACATCTGCCATTGTGTTTTTTATTACAGGCCGGAATCTGCATTCCGGACTTGAGTTTACATTTAGTTTCCGCCGTTTTTGAGCAGTGTTGCTGTTTCAATTGGGCTTATTGTAGTGATCGCGTAACTGTTGAGTTCTTGCAAACGCAAGGCATCAATCACGTCAATCACCGTTCCGTATTTCGCCTTTTCAGAAGGCTTAATAATGACAAAGAGCTTTTCTCCTTTTGCTTCCGCTTCTTTTTTAGATTCAGCTAAAACAGTATTTAGCTGGTCTTTTGAAACGGTTACACTAGAAAGATGCATGTTCACCTCAAATTTACCACGGTACCAGAAAATATTTTTTCCAGAGCCATCGGGAATCAATGTTAATGCGCCACCCTCATTAACCAACATGGTATTGTCAGCCTTTTTCGGGAAGGTTACTTCCATGGTTTTATCCTTCGACAACTCTGCGGTCAACACAAAAAAGGTGAGGAGCAGAAAAGCCAAATCGACCATCGGCGTCATGTCGATACGCACAGCGCGGCGCGCGGGGCGACGGCTGTTTGTTTCGGGAGCGGATGATTGGATATCGGCCATGGATAAAGCTTTTTGAAATTATTGTGCAGCACCTTCGAGATCGGTGATCAAGTTGAAACGGAAGATGTCTTGCTTTTTAAACAATTCAATAATCGCATCAACTTTGCGGTATTGTGCTTTTCCGTCGCATTTGATAGCAAAACGCATCGGTTTGTCTTTTGCGCCTTTGTTATCCACTTGATCTTTGTTCCAAATAAACGCTTCGACACGACCAAAATTGATCCAGAAAGAGAGTTGATCTTTATTATCAACGGTATCGATTGGAATGCCTTTGGTTTGTGTATCGATCTTTTTGCGTTCAACTTCGTCGGCATCAATATATGCCGGCAGTTGTTCGAAAGGAACGCCGAACGACTTCATGAGTTTAAAGCGGTCGATTTGCTTTTGCGTAAATTTCACTTCAGGAAATTTATTCATCATGCGCATAAGCATTTTTTCGCGCACATCTTTTCCATCCACATTGAAGAAAACACGCCCTGCTGTATCAATTGTAACAAGCATGGTATTGTCTGGCAACTCTGTTTCGGAAATAGAACTAGGCGTATCGACGAGCACGGGTTCAGGTGCGCGCATGGTGGCGGTAAGCATAAAGAATGTTACCAGCAGAAACGCGAGGTCCACCATGGGCGTCATGTCCAGTGAAGGACTGCTTTTTGCGACCTTAATTTTCGGCATCGTTTTTAGTTTTAAAAGTTAGACAATCGGGGAGGCAATAACTTAGTGTTGCTTGCCAGCGAAAGTCTGAACGATACTGAAATTAGCTTCGTCAATTCCGTAAGTGATCGAGTCAATTTTAGAAGAGAAGAAGTTGTAGAAAATAATAGCGATACAAGAACCCGTGATACCAAGAGCTGTATTGATCAAGGCTTCAGAGATACCGGTAGCAAGTGCGTTAGAATCTGGAGCACCAGCATTAGCAAGCGCCGAGAACGATTTGATCATACCCATAACGGTTCCAATCAGACCAATGAGGGTAGCGATTGAAGCGCAGGTAGAAAGAATAACGAGGTTTTTAGAAAGCATCGGCAATTCGAGAGCAGTTGCTTCTTCGAGGTCTTTTTGGATAGCAGCAACTTTTTGCTCTTTGTCCATAGAACCGTCGTTTTGAACGAGCTTGTATTTTTCAAGACCAGCACGAACAACGTTTGCCAAAGAACCTTTTTGACGGTCGCAAACAGAAAGCGCTTCATCTAAACGGCCACCAGAGATGAGTTCGCGGATGTTGCGGATGAAACCAGAAATGTTTCCTTTTCCTTGCGCTTTCATGATGGTGATGAAACGCTCAATAGTAAATGTAACAACGATTAAAAGAATTGAAATCAAAATTGGAACGATAAAACCGCCTTTGTAGATTGTACCCAACACGTTGTGAGGATGACCTTTTTCAGGATCGTTGTTTTCAAAGTTTCCTTCTGCACCAAGCACCCATACGTGAATGGCAATAGAAATAAGAATAGCGAGGACGAATACGAGGCCAGCGAAAATAGCCTGGGCGTTCGATTGAGACTGTTTGTTGCTCATAGCAATCTGCGTTAATTGGTTTTAATTTTTGGTATTGATTTTTCTTCGTTTGATTTCTGAACCGCGAAGCAACAAAAAACAACTGATGTTCCGAAGGAACGAAAGTCAAGTTTATGTTAAGTCCTGCATTTCAGAAGCCGCCAAACATACAAAATCGGCGCGACATGTAAAAGGCCTTTTTTGATCCGCTCTTGGGCTATGAAATCGGTTCTAATAACGCAAAGAAGTAAAATTATTGTCTATACCAGCCAAGCCTTTTGATAAACGGACTTTTGAAGAGATTAAGCGGTAGCCAGTAAAGCATAACTGGCAAACAAAATTTTTTTAAAAAATGAGATAAAAGGCCCAAAAAAGCGACGAAGGAAGGATTCAGTTTACTTCAGTACTGCCCGATTTCAAGCGTTTTCGTTCCCGCAAAGCCGTCCGCACAACGGGAATAAGGGTAACAATAATCAAGAAAATAACGATGTAGCCAATATTGTCTTGCACCCATTGATAATCGCCCAGAAAATAGCCCGCCCCCCCCAAAAGCCCAATCCACGCCACCGCACCAACCACATTATACACCATAAACCGCGAAAATGGCACCCCAATAACTCCCGCCAAAATCGGCGCAAACGTGCGAATAATGGGCAAAAACCGACCCAGCACCAACGTTTTCCCCCCATGCCGATCATAAAACTCACGCGTTACAGCCACATAACGTTTCTTAAAAATCCACGAATCGTCGCGCTTAAAAAGGGCTGGACCGGTGCGCTTGCCAAAATAATAACCCGCAATATTTCCCAATACAGCCGCACCCATCATAGCCGGAAGCAATTCCCAAATTTCAAGACCCAACAATTCAGGCCGCGAAGCACAAATCATTCCCGAAATAAACATCAACGAATCGCCCGGCAGAAAAAAACCAATAAACAAACCCGTTTCCGCAAACACAACAACGAGCAACAATACAAGACCACCGTATTGAATGATCGAAGCCGGATCGGTAAGCGTTTTTAGAAATTCGAGCACATCCACAGCACAAAGATCGGTGAAAGAGTGGTACCAAGTTCTAATTAAGTTGCGATCTATGAACACAGACGTTTCTAGGTTCCAAGTTCCAAAGGGTTGCGATCTATATACACAGACGTTTCTAAGTTCCAAGTTCCAAAGGGTTGCGATCTATGAACACAGACGTTTCCAAGTTCCAATTAAGTTGCGATTTGTAGATATAAGCGTTTTTGAAGTTCCAATGCTGAGACTTGTAACCTGAGCATTTGGATACTTGTAACTTGAGTATTTGGAACTTGTAACCTGAGCATTTGTAACTTGGAACTTGAGCATTTGGAACTTGTAACCTGAGCATTTGGATACTTGTAACTTGAGCATTTGGAACTTGTAACCTGAGCATTTGGATACTTGTAACTTGAGTATTTGGAACTTGTAACCTGAGCATTTGTAACTTGGAACTTGAGCATTTGGAACTTGAAATCTGGAACTTGGAACCTGAGCATTTGGAACTTGGAATCTGGAACTTGAG
>JAAFIA010000108.1 GCA_013298545.1 Bacteroidota bacterium
TTGCCATCCCTACGATTTGTGGGCCATTCATCAACACAACTGGGCGGGCGCCATGACATTTCAAGGATCGAAAGAAACGGCGCGTGGATTTTGGATGGTGGGGCATGCGCTTGCTGTTGAGTTAGCGGCAAAGGATATGTTGCCTGAATACAAGTTGTGCCGCGGATTTTATTTGAAGGACGGCGATACGCTGCTTGCGTATTTAGACCTGTTAGATATGTTGCAACCGCATCGGTTCCGCTTTCATCAAACGGGTTCAACGAAAATAGCAGAAACGAAAAGTAATAGCGCAAGCAGCCCATTGGCCCTTGCTAAAGAAAGCACTGTTCCTGCAACAACGTCTGTGGAAATGAATTTGCCTAGCGAATCCGTGCCCGAAAATCAGGCGAGTATTGAAATGGGTGCAGCGGAAGAGGACCCAGAGATGAAACGGAAGAAAGCCGATCAAGAGGCGCGTGAACTGATCAAAGCATTTTTGTTTAGCGATGTTTTTATGCAAAGTCGCGATTGGACAGCATACCATCCGGTTAAAGACAAGAAAAAAATAGAAGGGTTGTTTAAAAAGGAAATTTATTTCGCGTATTTAAAATTACGCTATCCCAAAAACAAAGCTTCGGATTATAGTTTTTACCAAAGTGTAAAAATCATTCAACGCCTTGGCGATAAGCCTGGGCAAGCCGATCCGCGAAGCGTAAAAGCAAAAGACATACTCAAACTCGAATACGATTCGGAATGGCGTGTGGTAGCTACAATTGATGGTTTGGTAACATGGAAAAATGGTGGTCGCATCATGCCCGAAGTGGTTGTTTTTGAAAAGCAAACAATCAAACATACGGCTGCAGATGCCGAAAAAAGACGGTTGGAATGGATGCGTTTGTTTCAGGAAATGAGTCGTGGAAATACGAGTTACCGCATTCAATACGAACAGATCGAATTGCGCAACATGATGGTTTCGTATTGTGGAATCAACCAACAGGTCTTGCTTGGAAATTCCTACGACGATTTAACAAAAGGTTGGACTGATTATTTGCCAGTTTCGGATGCCGAAGCAACGAAGTGGTTTGAAATGTGGTTCAAGCGCGTTATGAAAGTAAAAACAAAAAAATAATTGATCTATCAACTAGTTTATGGAAGCGTTACAAGAACATGGCCTTTTGGTCGATCTCGTCTGGTTTCGGAAAAATCTGGAACTCGGGAAACCTGTTGATTTGACTGGTTTGCCAAATCTCAGCGATAAAAAAGGACGTTATGCACAGTATCATAGTCAGTACAGCCGCATTGAGAAAGGGAATCGGTTGCTTATGATTTTGGGGTTGATGCAGTATTTGGATCCCGATTTTTTTCACCAGTTTATTGAGCAAGAAGGATCAAATGGCTGTCGATTTATACAAGATAAAAATACAGGTCAGTTGTTGCCGACTGGCGAAACGTTTTTGCAATTCTATGCGGGAAACGATGTGGTAAAACGGATGGATGGATTTCGGTATTTGCATCCAGAAAATGAGTTGTATAAAAAATCAATTTTAAATTTTGGCGAAGTGCTAGAAGGTGGTGGGCCGCATTTGGGCATCATTAAAATAGCCTCAGGTTACGTCGATTTGTTTATTCATGATGAGGAGCGTGCACCGCGTTTTAGCAACGAATTTCCGGCACAGCGTTTACATACGCAACTGCATTGGGACGATTTGTGGGTACGTCCCGAAACGCGCAACCGACTTGAAGAAATTAGTACGTGGTTGAATCACGAAAAAGAAGTGCGTGCCGATTGGCGTCTCAATAAACACATCAAACAAGGCTTTCGGTGTTTGTTTTATGGGCCGAGTGGTATGGGCAAAACCTTGGCAGCAACAATTTTGGGCAAGCAATTGGATTTAGAAGTATATCGCGTTGATTTGAGTACGGTGGTGAGTAAGTATGTAGGCGAGACGTCGAAAAATTTGAATGCGTTATTTAATGCGGCGGAGCACAAGCGTTGGGTCTTGTTTTTTGATGAGGGCGATGCCTTGTTTGGAAAACGTAGTGATGCTAGCGAAGCAACAGATAAAAATGCGCATTACGCCAATCAAGAAGTTGCTTTTTTGTTGCAACGGATAGAGAATTACAATGGTTTGGTGATTGTGGCAACAAACTTGAAGAATAATATCGATGCGGCTTTTTCGCGACGGTTTCAGCAGTTGGTTTATTTCGGGCCGTTGGATAAAGATGTTGCTGTGAAATTTTGGGAGACGCATTGGTCTGAATTGGTGAAGCGCGATGAGCGGATTGATTTTAATCGGATTGTAACGGAGTATCCGTTGTCGCAGGCATCGGTGATGAATGTGATTCAACGGGTAACTTTTTTGGCGGTGAGTCGCGGCGATCGGATGGTTTCGTTGAATGATTTTATCCGGTGTTTGAAGGACGAGCAGTTGAAGTAAATTGATTTTTAGAACAATTAAAAAGAAAAGCAATGGCACGTTTATTTGTAGAGGCATTGGAGAATAGGAATACGGATTTGAATCCTGTTATTCCCGGGAAGCGTTATCTGCGTTTTGATGGAGCAGATGCGCTAGTAAAACCACTTTTCAAGAAGCATTTTAAGCTGTTGATTCGGCCAACGGATGAGATGGCGGTTCGACCGTCAATTGCACTGAAAGATGCGTTTGATGGAGAATTTGTGGAGGATAATCCAAATTTTGTAACGGTAGAAAAAGAAGGGGAGTTTATACCATCGGAAGGACCTCTGGTTGATGCGGTGGCGACAGGGGTTTATGAGGTCTTGGAGATGGATTTGGATGGGGTTGAGGGGATGGAGAAGTTGGGGGATGTGGGGGAGGAGGGGGATGTTGAGGTAGAGGAGAAGGAACTACCCAAAACGTTAGGAGTAACAGAACTTACGAGTGATATTAAATTAGAAGGTGCTTACCCATCTGCAAAATCTATTGTAATATCTTCTGGAGAACATGTAGGAAATTATGTAGCTCTCGAAAAAATTACTTTTGCTATTCCAGAAAATGGTTGGGGCAAGAATGCAACTAACAAAGATCGTCTCGCTTGGATTGTTTATGTGGGCTATTCTGCAAAACAACCAATTATTTATTCAGGCACAAATGGAGGAGAAACATTTGAAGTTGATTTTACGCAACTACCATCAGGCAAATACCGAATTGAAGCATTAGGCAAATACAGTCAGTGGCATGCAAATCAAAAAGTAAATCGATTTGGCGATTCCATAAGCTCTTCTTCAGGCGGATATGCCATTCTCGATATTGAAGTTGGAGAAAATAAATTAAATCCAATTACAAGTGTTTCGCATATATACGCAAACGATTCAACTTCATTTTCTGTAAATGATATTTTTCAAAAGCCTGAAAATAAAGAAGGTCTTACATGGACCATTCAAAATCAAAAAGGTGAAAATGTTTTGGCTGAACAAACGCAAAGTCAAAGCTCGAATTCAATAAATATCAAATTTCCAAAGTCTGGTGATGATGCTTTACAAGAATATACCATACTTGTTAAAACGAGTACAGGCTTGACAACTACGGCAAAAGTTCAAGTTGCAGCGATAGAACCAGTCGATGTAAATTCTATTCCGTTAGAGGCTTTTGTCGAAAAACAGAACACTCCTTGGGTAAAAGCCATTGCATGTAGTAATAAAAAATATGTAAGTCGTGAAGTGCCTCTTAAACCAGTTACATTTAAAGTAACTGATTTGAAACGAGAAGAAAATAAAGATCTAATCGCTTGGGCTGTTTATGATAGTCATGCGACAGATAAGTTAATTATGTATTCGCCTAATATTGGGAAAGAGTTTACGGTCGATTTTAGTAAATTACCGGAAGGTAAATACCGTATCGAAGGCATTGGACGTTTTGGCAGTTGGAATTTAAAAACAGGAAAAGATCGCTATGGTACAACATTAACGTCCAGTGACCTAAAAACAAAAATGGCAATTTTAGATGTGGAAAGTAAGCCCAATACATTAAAATCGTTGAGCACAAATGCATTGCAAACAAACGAAGCAAGCAAAAAACAAGAAACGAATTGGGGAGTTCCTGTAAAATTCAATGCCAATTTATTATTTGATCAAGAGGAAGATATTGCCCAATTGCACTGGGTATTGACAGATAGTGAAAATAAGCCTATTCTAGAAGAAGAAACACAGTCAGCGGAAGGGAAATCTGTCTTGGTGTTTAACTTTCCACAGCCAGAAAATCCAAAAGAATATAAACTCACGTTGACGTTTAATGGTATTAGTAAAACACAAGTGTTTACAGTTGTTCCGCAAGCTGATATTGCTACAATAACTGTAAGTAGTAGCGCCACGAAGTATTTGTATAACTCGGAGAAAGAATTAACGTTTAAAGTAAGTGGTTATTCTCAAAAGCAAGCCAATGAGGCCGATAAAGCAAGTATAAATTGGATTCGAATATTCTTCCCTAATCTAAAAGAGCGTGATTATTCGGAAGATATTAAACTCACATTTGCAGGTGATAGCAATGATCCTGTTGCTGCATACTTAAAAGGGAAAACAGGGCTTATTGTTGATCGCATAAGCGGATCGGATACATTTACAGTTCCAGCTGGGAAAAAAGGAACGAATACTGCAAACTACCAAAAAGGTTTATACATCGTAGAGGCTTATGCACATGACGTTAAACCAGATGGGAAAAACTCCACTAAAGTTCAAGACACGAAACACTATGAACTGATTAGCAACGAGCCTTTACAAATTGTACAAATCAAAACGAATGAAAAGGGCAAAGAAGCGGAGTTGACAGGAAAAGGATTTATGCGATCGAACGGCGAGAAATTTAAATTCAAAACAAAAGACTGGTTGTTTAGTGATGATATTAGTGAGAAAGAAAATGTTCGCTGGGCGGTTTTCAAAAATGAAAAAGATGTATTGCCTCTACTCTATTTAAGTGATAAAGGAGAGGAGATTGATTTATCGCACAATCAAGACGGTGATTATATCTTAAAAGCATGGGTAGATGACATATCGCTAGCTGCAAGCATACCAGTAAGTGTCCAAACACCAAAATTACTGAAGGCTTTTTATGCTGATTCTACAGGTAAGCGGATTGATACCTGTGGTGTAGGTGATACCGTTTTTATTTATATGGAAACGGAGGGTTTACAACATGAAGAAGTACAAGTGAATGCGTTTGAAATAGATAATTTCACAGGGCATGACTTAATTGCTGGTTTACTAACAACACCAAATGCAAAAGGAATTATTTTCCAAGAATTCAAAATCACCAAAGAGATAAAAGAAAAGGGTGAAGGCGCTGGAGTTACAGCAGATTTATTACTGACTTTATCTATGGATAAAGACTCTCCGATTATATTGACAAATGAGTACATGCAGCGTACCCAAAAGCACTACCTCTTAACACAATCGACACTCCTGAGTGTAATTACTGAGAAAACGATGAACGATGTTGATTTTATTGACGAGGCTGGACGTGTTTTGACGAAACCAAAATTATATGGCGAAAAAGTGCGCGTTCGGGTGCGGTTAACCAATATGATTGATTCTAAAGTATATATTACAATCAAAGAATTCAATACTAGCACAAAAACATTTTCAAAGATGACGCTTGCGGAATCATCTCACGAAGTTGTAGTGGATAAAGAAGGATACGCAATTTTGGAGTTTACTATACCAGATGCATGGAAATTGCAGCACAAAGGGAAGGATACCGATGTACGTTATTTTTACCCAAGTGTAAAAACAACGGGTGGCGGGCTTACATTTGACACCATTGTGAGTCAGGCGGGCGGAAAAACGCTTAAAGTAGCTAAAACAATGCCTTCAGAAGAAGAGATTAATAAACTGGCTTGGCATAAACCGGAGTATGGGGATGTGTTGGTGGAGAAGGAGGTCGGGGAAAATCCTCTCGATAATTTAGTATTCCCATTGTTAGATAAGCCATTAAATGCAGAAGGTGAATTATATAGCGACGACAGTCTTTTGTTCGGTAGTTCAGATAGCAATTGGACAAAGTTTGGTGCAAATAGGGATGGAGGTAGTCGTAAACATGGTGCAATTGATATGTACACATTGGCATCAACAAACGTTTTTCCGATTACAGACGGAACAGTCCTCTTTGCTGGAAATTTCTATTTAGGAACTTGGGAGGTTACCATAGAACACGATATCGAGGTTGTTCCTGGGCATAAACTAATTGTTCGATATGGAGAAATGGATCCATCAAGTATTAAGGTTAAGATTGGTGATAGAGTTAAACCAACTGATATACTCGGAAAAACAGGATTTTTACAAAAGAATGGGAGTCCGCTAATAACAAAGAAAGGAGCTACTGTTTATATGTTACATTTGGAAATGTATTCTGGCGAATTAGGTAACGATCTTTCAAAAAATGGTCTTACAAAAAGAGGTAATGGCAAATACGAAAGACGCGATGATTTAATTGATCCAGAGGATTTACTAATTCGAATGTACAATAATAAGTTTCCAGAGAAAGATGGATCGCAAACATATTTTAGTCAAGAAAATGCTAAAGAGGGATTGCAGTATGTTTTAGATCATTATGGACGAGATTATGCCGTTGGAATTGAAAGAATTTACAGAGCTGAAACTGCTCATTTTGAAAGTGAGCAATTCTTGTTTTGTGGCACACCAGGAATGGAAGCAACAAAAAATGGAGTTGCACCATATTATGGTTGGAGTAGTAAAAATTTCTCCGCCCATCCTGATTCTGTAATTGTTGATATTATTGAGTTTATGGAGGGGAAAGGATTGTCCGATCAAGGTGGCATAGAACAAAACACAAAAGAGGCAAAACATTTTATTAAGATGAAAACTGTAACAGGAGCAATGGTGGTGGTGGCAGAAAGGATAAAAAATGCTAACGGTAATTTTGGAGCTTGGTATTCAAATGACGTATCTTTTCAGGATAAATATAAAACTGGGTTAGAAGAAATTGTGCCACGTTTTGTTAATCAAATGAAATAAGCATAACAAAAAAGTAAGATATGAAAAACATACACTTTTTTATTTTCCTATTGGGGGCTATACTTGCTTCCTGTAGCAGTAATACAAAACCACATCCTATTGAGATAAGCGATTCAAGTTTCCTTGCTCCAATTCCTCGGATATCTTGCAATTGTGATAGCCTTTTGTATAAATTATTGACGAGTACAAATTTTAATTCTCATCATAACATAAGTGGTGTGCCTAATTATAATATTGAAGATTCAAGTTCAAGTTTTTACAGAATTAGAGTATCTGAATTACTTTCATCTGGAGTAACAAAAATAAAAACGCTTGGCTGGATAGATATTTACGTTGAAACAGGCATATTGTACGACATTACGAATGATATAGAACGGCCGATTAAGCTTACATTTAATAAAGATATATTTGTGCAGTACAAGAGTTGTTTGTCTTTAAACAAGGGGACTAATATACCCCACCCAAAAACACTTTCCGACTTAATGGCTTCAAAAGATTCTGCGTATATTTTAAATTGGCAAGGCGCAACTGTTTTTAATCAACCCGATGGAAAAATGACAAATGTTTTGCGATTTGCTGATGGCGTTAAAGTTGTTGATACGGTAAATAACTGGATTAAAATATCGCATGATAATAATATTGGATTTATCCCTGAAAGTAATCTTTCTCAAATCAATGTCAATGAATTAATTGCTGATTCAACTGGCTTGGACGAGGTGCGATTTAATCGGTATTTTGGACGAATTGCTAACCTCGAAAAAAGTAATTATGACTATACTCTTTCTTATAAATTCTCTTCCCAGGATATATCTATTGAAAAGGCATATCAAATCATGAAATTGCTCTTGGAGCTAGAGAATAGAAATGCTTTGCCACAAAATTTACCTGTAAAAAACTCCAACACAAAAAACGACTTATTTTCATTAAACATAGAAGTTAAAAGAGGTGATAAATATATTTTTGAGTACTTCTATTCGGGTGGTGTTACAACTGGGCGAATTGAATTGGTTAATAATGTTGTAATCGTTTCAATAGCATACAGTGCGGATTAGAATCATAAAAAATTAGTGAATGTACAAAGCACTAAATATCTTTTTCATTATCACTTTCTTTATTACGTGTAATGAAAACAACCAAAGGTCAATTGAGAATGCCCGTATTCCCAAACTCGATATGGGTGAAAAGGAAGTCAGCAGTATTGAATGTCGATGTGATTCAGGAGATGCTATTCAGATGGATAAGGAAATAGCACGCCTTGGTTTCCCAGAATTTATTCATCGAAATGGAAATGACTTGAATTATAAGCATGTATTGCTTGGGAAGATAAATACCTCAGACCAAATAACTTCATTCCTCTTTGGTTTCTGTGATAAACTGTCTCCCAATTCAACAACACAATACTGGCTTTATTCAACCAATCAAAAAAATGACTCCATTCAATATATAGAGCTGACACCATTTCTTGGAACGAAGCAGCCTCGTGTAGCTTTTTTAAAAAATGGAAAAGAGTTTATTTCTCTTTATCATGATGAAATACATCAAAATGTAATCGAATTTATTTGGAAGTGGTCAGTAAACGAAATGACTTATAGTTGTCACAAAGATACACTCACTGAGTTAGAGGTAAAAAGCAAATACCCGAAAGAAGTATATTCTAATTGGGTAATTAATCTTCCAGAAAAACAACAAGGCGATACATTATACAAATCCTATTGTGATATGGATCTCGACGGTACAGAAGAGCGAATCCTTGTACTTGATACCGTTGCTGATAATTATAAATACGAATACACCAAATGCTACACCTTACTTATTGAAAAAAAAGTAGAAGGTCATTGGAATACTTGGCGGGTTTCTACGAAAGCAATGCCTGCAATGAATAAAGAGACAACCGCCTATTCATTCGATTATGTTTGCAAACGTGGATATTTTGGGTTTACGCATATCGACGAAAGTAGTTCTACGCTTGCTTTTGAATTTCGTTATGATCCCATAGTCAAGGAGATTGTACTTGATAAAGTAACGCCTAGGAATAAGGACGGTGAAGTTGTACTTTGTTGCGATCATGAAAGACCAGCTTTGGCTGTTTTTGATTTTACCAAGGATGGATTTCAATGACAGAAAAAATCGGTTTGAAATAATATAGTCTGACATTACTGAAAATCTAATTTCATTTGGTCCTATGTTAAAAAGGAAGACATGAAAAACTATGTTTATTACCTAATTCTCTTGACATCTTACTTCTTCTTTTGCTGTAAAGAAGACCACACTTCCACAAAGACTCAGCAAATAGTGCAAGTGGATTTACTTCATTTTATTGATAGTTTAAATTCAACTTTGTCTAGCGTTTTTGCTGACACAAACCTTTTGGATAAAGTTGAATTGAAAGATAATGCAGGACAAATTGCTTTTTTATGGAAAAATAAAAACAAACCAGTTTTGATCGCACTCCCCGAAATGGGGAATGATGAAGGTGTTCTTGTTGAAAATTTTCATTATTTGTTTTTTGACACAACCGGGAAGTTATTTGCAATACAAAACAAGTATATTGACGAGTCGATATTATACAACGATGATGAAATCATTGAATGGGGTGAAAAAAAATTCATGCGGTACTCATTCTCTTCAAGTGAAAATTTGGAGCATATAGATTATTTGAAAAAAGAATATGTATTGTATTCCATAAATGTAATGGAGTATTTAGTGAAAGATACAAGCAAAACTATTTTCTCATTTACTGATATGAATTGCAATGTTTTTTTTCGGTCTAGTCGAGAATTAACATTATATAAAAGTAAAAGCAATAATGAAAATGGCAATCTTTTTCCTAGAGAAACGATTGCGAAGTATATAGGTGCAAGTATAAGCAGCTCGACTGAAATCTGGATTGAATTATCCATCGAGACTGCTAATCCATCTGATGACGAATCTTTTTTTATTGAGGCAACTGTATTTTTTTCTGGTTTTGTAAAGGAATAATATTTTGAGCTTGCTTGTAAAAAAATCTTAAAAGATCCATCCTTCCTTTTGCTTGCGCAGCTTGCAATAGGTCTTGATGTTATAACGCACCTCAGCCATAACCCTAGCCCTGATTGTCAAGAAACAAAAAGTTAAGAAATAACCAGCTAACTTCCCCTCGCAACAAAACCGAAGCTAGTCTACGCTCCTAATGGTACTATTGAGTCCTTCCCTGATTGTGGCAGAGCAGCATGAAGAT
>JAAFIA010000109.1 GCA_013298545.1 Bacteroidota bacterium
GTACTTGCTCGAAATCCCTGATAAATAGCCACATCGTTCGTTCCTTCTTGTGCGAAACGGTCAGGCGTTCCTAGCGAAACCTGCGTTGCCGGTGGAGTTGAAACCTGATTTAAAGTAAGTGTTACATTTTGTGGCGTATTACCAAAATCAGCGGCATTCAAGAAAGGATTGATGACGTATAAATCGCCTGAAATATTTCCAAGGCCAGGAGTTGTATTGAAATCGTAACCCCAAAACGGTTTGTAATTTGTGTTGTATTGCAATAAGCAATGGGTGAAACCGAGACCACCAAAACGCGGACAAGGATTGCCATAATCTGTTACTTCGGCAAAAATTGGATCATTGTATGGCGCGTTCGCTTGCGAGACATCTTTAAAAGCACAATTATCAAACTGAATAAAATAATCATCGGCTGTTTTTCGCGCAAAAACGGCTGTCCATTGACTGTTGTGAATCAAACATTGCCGAAACGTAACAGCACCCAAGGCACCGCCTTGCGTTGGTCCAGACGCATTGATTTCTGTTGCCGAATAGCTATTGCTAGTATCGTGGTTGTTTTCAATCATGCACCGATCAAACGTTACAGAAACAGGAAGTGAGGTGCTATCGAGGTAAGAAAAAGCGAGATAAATACCGCTGCCGAAATTGTTTTTAAAAACACATTTCGTAAAATTGACATTTACCATACGATGGTTTGGATTATCAGGCTCTAAATCGACACCACCTTCTGGTAAAGTACCATTGGTATGCATAAACAGCGAATTTTCAACCACTAAATTTTGTACAGATATAACCGAAATTCCTTGACGGCGGTTGTTGTCGCAAATCACATCGCTTATGAAAATATCTTCCGAATATAGCTGTGCACTCCACCAAGGATCGCCACTAATGGCAATACCATCGCCACCACTATCGCGCAGCGTGAGGCCATAGATGCGAATACGATTGCAATTATTGATCGAGAGCGTATGCCTCCATTCGCCCGTGGTATATTCCGGTTTTTGCATTTGAAATGTTGCCCCATAACCGATCACCGTAACATCCGTACAACGAATAAACCGTAATAAACAATCCCCTACATTGGGAAATCCACCTGAAATAGCTACCAACCGAACGCCCGGTTGAAAAATCAAAACAAGCGAATCTAGATCATAAAAATTATTGGGTAAGACCATCCAATCGCTCGCCTGAAGATCAACGATAACCGTATCCGCCCCTGATTGAACAGCAGCTTGAAAAGCCATTGTTGCATCGTTTGCATTCCAACCATACGACGACGCCATGACTGTGCTTGCACGCAACGATGAAGCAGAAAAACTAATTAAGAAAATAAATAGTAGCGTATGTTTTTTCATGACCTGTAAACTAATACAAACAAAACGCTTTTCAAAAGGAATAGCGTGTTTTTTAACCGCAAAGTGTGTGATGTTTTTTCTCGTTCATTGCCTTTGCGTTCTTTTCTTCTTCTGTGCAAATTTTAGGGTTGCGTTTTTCAACTGCAACCACCACATCCGCCTCCACATCCACCGCACCCGCTACCACACCCAGAATCACCGCCGCATCCTGACCCACATCCCAAACCTGAATGCGAATCTGGCCAAGTTGAGATTTCCATAATAAACAATTTCAACAAACTCGGAGGCTCTTCATGTGGCGTTCCACGAAACAACTTTTCAAATGTCCGTTCAATGCCTCCTGCAAACGTTTTGATCAAACGTTCTGGCATACTTGCTGTAAACATCAAGTGTCCACCCATACTGATCGCATTTTCGGGCAAAGGAACATTGCGCTCTAAACAATCTTCGACAAGGTCATTTAAGGCTAAAATTTCCTTTCTAATATCTTCCTTCAATTGCTCGCCCACTTTCGATAGTTTCAATTTTGTTTTCTTAAACCAGTTTGTTTTCCAGCACTCTTTTCGCTCCGATAAATTGAAAATTTCCATGCGCAAAGGAAACGGACATGCTTCGGCAAGCAAGGTTGTGTATAGCTTATGTGAGAATCCCTGACTTGGCTCATAGTTGAACGGATTTGTAAAAATGGTTTCCCATTTTTCGGCTTGATTTATTTGTGATCCTGCTTTTATAAAAAGATGATCAGCAGTTAAGCGGATCACATCGCGCATTAAGAGATCGATCCAAGTATAGAGCACTAATTTTTGAGGACTTACGGCTTCGGCCTCACGCAATAGCAATACTTCTGCAGGTTTCATGCTACTTAGTAGCGGATAGTTTGTTTTTTTTAGCATATTAAAAATTTAGTTTTGAAATAATCCACACCGCTTGTTTATTTACGCGTACCCAACGGGCAGGCGCAAAACGTTTTTCAGGCGAGGGCCAGTAGGCGAATGGTGGCTCCTGGCCAAAAACTTCGGTGTAATGTTCTAATGATCGTCTGTAAAGCAAGTCATACTTTTCATGTTCTGCTTTTCCACCTTTTGTTGGGCCATGATGAATTTTCCGCTTCAAAATTTCTCTGCAAAGTTCTTCCCAGTAGGAGCGGGTGTAGAGCAAATGCAAGTGCCAAACCTGATCTACTTCATCTGATGGCGTATGCGACTCGTCATATACACAAATCAAAAAGAGGAAGCGTTTGTATTCTTCTATTGCACCTAAAGTAAAAGCGAGCGACCAGCCATTTTCAAGGGCCAATCGCTCGCAAAACATATAGGAGGATGAAGAATCGTTTAAATCAAAACGGCATAGTGCATGCCATAGTTTTTGATGTTCTGGGGCTAATTCGCGCAACGCGGTTTGCGTCATACGGTGTTTAGTGTTTGGTTAATTTTCTGTTTCATTTTCTGATACAAAAATGATTCAACTAGATTATCTGATTGTTAAGCGAAACACATCAAAATATTATGCTTCCAAAACAAATCAACCCCGCTTGATATACCAAGTCTTTGCCACAACACCCGACGATTTTGGAACAATCGTGTATGCTTTTCGTCCTATCGCAAGCAGTGGAATACTCGCCGCCGTTAATGCCAATCCAGTACCCGCCAATTTAAAATAACGCTCGTTACGCATTTCCCATTTCGAATAATCAATGCTCACAATTGGCGCAATCAATAACGATAAATTTAACCCCAGAGTGATCATCGCGCCTCCAATGGCTTGGCGTGTATTGAACCCATTTGTTTTATAATAAACCATTTCAATTGAATCAAGGGGTACGATTAAAAGCGAATCTTGGGAGGCATCCCAAGTATCAAAACGGTAATTTGTTTGACTCATGTAATCATCGTTTTCATCGTAATTTGTTGAACTAAGTTGGTACATAGACACAACGACTTGCGAATCGTTAATATCGTATAAATAACCTTCTGCATTTCCCTTGCAGCGTTTTGCTTGACCCCTAGGTTGCTGTTTGAACTCAATGGTGAGCGAGGCACTCATCGGAATAACAACTTGCTTGCCATCTTGGTAACGAGTAAGGATCATTTTTTTCGCTAAACGTATTTCATTTAGCGAATCGTTTGGATCTACAACCGTGTTGATGATTATTGGTTTATTGATTTTAGCGCGCATCGCTAAGCGGGTATAAACCACTTCAAGCCGTTGCCGGCCTTCCCAACTTTCAACCACCAAAACCGTATCTGTGAGCGAAATAATGGGCATGCGTTCATCGCTCATGGGAATACTACTATAACTATATATGGGTTTTCTATTTGTAATGTTTATGGTTTTGTTTGCAAGCATCCATTTTCCTGCGTACGCCGAATTGCGCATGCTTGTATCGGTTTTAGCAACCGGAACTTGCTCTTCCTGAAAAATCGAATCGGGATAAAAAGTCATCACATAATGTTGTGTAACAAGGCCATCATAAAAAGTGGTATCGTTATTTATGATGTATGCTTTTGATTTCCACGAACCAATGAGCAGCTGTTCATTGAACGTTTGCGCATTTATTAAAAGCGAAGAGAGTACAGCAAGGATTGAAATGGGTAAACGCATAAGCAGGGTTTTGAACTATAATGAATGGGGTGATGAAAGATACAAAACAAAAAAATGGTTGCTCTTTATCAGAACAACCATTTTTCAGAAAACAGGAAAAATTTTAATTAGGCATTGACCGCTTGTACGCGAGGCGCAGCTTCAAGAATTTCTTGCGTTACACCAGATGCGTACTGCTCAAAATTCTTTACGAATTTGGTTGCAAGATCAATTGCTTGTACTTCAAAAGCAGCTTTATCGGCCCAAGTATTGCGTGGTTCGAGTATTTCTGAAGGAACATTCGGACACGATTTAGGAAACGCCAATTTAAAGAAAGGTGTTTCGCCATATTCCACGCCATTCAATTGTCCTTCGAGTGCGGCTGTGATGAGCGCGCGCGTGTATGAAAGCTTGATGCGTGAACCAACACCATAAGCACCACCCGTCCAACCCGTATTCACGAGCCATACGTTGATGTTTGGATTGGCTTTGAGTTTTTTACCAAGCAATTCGGCATATTTTCCGGGATGCAAAGGCAAGAATGCTTTTCCAAAACAAGCCGAGAAGGTGGTTTGTGGTTCTGTGATACCCATCTCAGTACCAGCAACTTTCGCGGTGTAACCTGAAATGAAGTGATACATCGCTTGCGCTGTGGTCAATTTAGAAATTGGAGGCAATACACCAAACGCATCAGCTGTAAGGAAGAAAATGTTTTGCGGCGGTCCACCTGCAGATGGCTCAAGCGCATTGTCGATGTGGTTGATTGGATAAGCAACACGCGTATTTTCGGTTTTCGATACGTTTGTATAATCAACTGTGCGCGTACCTTCTTTGAATTCAACATTCTCTACAAGCGCACCAAATTTGATCGCATTCCAGATTTCAGGTTCTTTTTCCTTCGTTAAGTCAATACATTTTGCATAGCAACCACCTTCAAAGTTGAATACGCTATTGTCTGCCCAACCATGCTCATCGTCGCCAATGAGTTTGCGGTTTGGATCGGCGCTCAAGGTTGTTTTGCCTGTTCCAGAAAGACCAAAGAAAATAGCGGTATCGCCATTTTTACCTTGATTGGCCGAGCAGTGCATGCTCAACACCTGTTTTTCGTGTGGCAGAATGTAATTCAATAAGGTAAAAATACCTTTTTTGATTTCGCCGGTATAACCTGTTCCACCAATAAGAATTATCTTCTTAGTGAAATTCATGATGGCAAAATTGTGTTGGCGGGTTCCATCAATGTCTTTGCTTGCTTTAAAACCAGGCGCGCAGACAATATGCCAATCGGGTTTGAATGCGGCAATTTCTTCCGTTGTTGGACGAAGGAAAAGGTTATTCGCAAAAAGGTTTGACCAAGGGAACTCAGTAACGACCCGAACATTTAAACGGTAAGTAGGATCGGCACAAGCATAAGCATCGCGCACGTAAACTTCTTTTCCAGTCAAATAAGCCGCTACACGGTTGAAAAGCGGATCGAATTTTTCGGCGTCGAATTTGTTGTTGACATCGCCCCACCAAACCGAATCTTTGGTGATATCGTCATAGACCACATATTTGTCTTTAGGCGAGCGACCAGTAAATTCACCAGTATCGATGGCAAGAGCGCCATTGTCAGTTAATACTCCTTCTCCACGATCAAGCGTTTCTTCTACCAATTCGGCAGGTGAGAGGTTCCAATAAGCAGTTTCCACTTGGCCGAGGCCGATGGAAGACAGGGTTGCATCAGCGGCTTTAAACCCGTATTCGTTCATGGCGTAATTCTGTTTTGTCGAGGCGTTTTTGTTAACCTCGGGTTAAGAAATCCGAATAAAGAACAGGCCGCAAAGGTACGGATTCCTTGTCAAAACACGCCAAATTGAGCACAACTAGCGACGACGGTCGCAAGGAGCATTTTCGGTAACAATTACTAAGTCTTTGTCAGTCAAAAAGATACGGGTTTGCTCCACAAACTTTTCTTGGTCTCTTGTTGATAACTCATCGAGTTTTAAACAGTAATTGAGTTCGCCTTCGCGGCCCCAAGTAGTAACCTCCCATTTCACTTGACGTGGTTGCTCTTGAAGCCATTTTTCGAATGCTTCCTTCGTTTTTTGGTCAATTCCAGCACCTTTACTGATAAACATAACCACTAAACGGGCATTTTCAACACTTCCTTCGGGAAGCGGAGCAGGTTCTTGTGTAACCACAGTTGTATCCGTTTTAGCATCATCTTGTGCAACCGGAGCTTGTTTGCGGTTACATGCGGTTGTAAGTAATAATAAAGGAAGAGCGACGTAAAGAATGCGTTTCATGGTAATCGGTTTTGATCTATGAAATACTGAAATCGTGCCATTTTTAGATAGCGTAAAGATGCGCATATTTTTTTCGCGCATACTTCATGAAGTAAGAAAATTGCAAGGGTTCGCCCGAAATGCGTTCACACAGTTCGCGGGCCGAGTATTGCTTGCCGTATTGATGAATATGTTCGCGCAACCATTCGCGCAACGGAAGTAAATCGCCGTTTGAAATCTGTTGTGTTAATGAAGGAATGGCTTTTTCTGCTGCTGCATAAAACTGGGCAGCATAAAAACTGCCCAGCGAATACGTTGGAAAGTACCCGAAACTGCCGTGTGCCCAATGCACATCTTGCAAACATCCCTCTGCATCGGAAGAAACATCGATACCCAAATAATCTTTGTAGCGTTTGTTCCAAAATGCCGGCACATCATTTACGGCGAGTGAACCTTCGATCAAGGCTTTTTCCACTTCAAAGCGAATCATGATGTGGAAATGGTACGTCAACTCATCGGCATTGACACGAATAAACGAGGGTTGTACCACATTGAGCGCTTCGAAAAAAGTATGCGCAGTTGTACCCGCTGTTTGTTCGGGAAATAATTTTTTCAATTCGGGCAATACCGTATTCCAATATTCCAAACTTCGTCCTACATTATTTTCCCACAACCGCGATTGCGATTCGTGTATGCCCAAGGAAACCGCTTCGCCCGAAGGCAAGCCATATTCCGATTCGGGTAAACCTTGCTCATAAAGTGCGTGGCCACCTTCATGAATTGATCCAGTTACCATGTCGGCCAAATCGTTTTCATCTACTCGTGTTGTTACCCGCACGTCGTTTGAACCGAAATTAATGGTAAACGGATGCATCGAAATATCTTGCCGACCCGCATCAAAATCGTAACCCATGAGGCGTAAGAGATACAAACCAAATTCCCATTGTTTGTCTTTGGCGTAATTTTTTTGCAATACGGCATTGCTATTGGGTTTACACGCAGCAATGGCTTTTACAAATGGAACTAATTCCGTACGCACTTCGTCAAATAATTTTTCTACTTCTGCCGTCGTTAGGCCAGGCTCATATTCATCGAGCAGCGCATCATACGGATGTTTTTCGTACCCTACAAATTCACATTCTTCGCGGCGCAAGGCAACCAGCTTTTCGAGATGCGGCGCAAAATGAGCAAACGAATTTTCTTTTTTCGCCGTTTGCCATGCCTGAAACGCTTCTGAAATAGCCCGACTCAACGCCTCTACAAATTCGGCACTGTATTTCTGTGTTTTCTTAAACGTGCGCAGCGAATGTTGCACATTACGTTGTTGCACCAGATCGAGTGATGCATCTGCTTGTAATTTTTCGAGCAATTCGCCCAAGGCTTTATCGGTTGCTTGTGCGTGTGCCAAACCCGCAAGCGTTGCAAGCTGCGAAGCGCGATGATCGGCACCTTTGGCGGGCATATAGGTTTCCTGATCCCAACTCAAAACTGCAGCCGCAAAATTGACATCGGCCAAGCGACGCAATTGGTTTTTATATGATTCGTAATCAAGCATAGCTATTTATTCGTGATTTAGGATAAAAGGAATGGCTTGTTGTTGCTGCTCCGTTTCTATACGAAGAATATAAAAACCCGCAGCCAGTCCACGCACATCAAATACAAGTTGTTGCTCATTGGCCGTTGCCATAACTTCTTGCGAAGAAACTAAAACTCCTGAAGCAGAAAAAATGCGGATCGTTAATTTTTCTGTTTTACTTGTTTGATAGTTCAAGGTCATAAAACTGCTTGCCGGATTTGGGAAAAGTGATGCTTTGATTCCCAAAGACGAACTTTGATCTACGGAGTTAAGTTGTTGCAGCAATTCCAAATAAAGACCCATTGTGGGTACATCCAAAAAGCGACCATTCATACTAGATTGATTGATGTAACGGCCAATCAAATCGGTAATAGAATCGTGCAAGGGTTGTGCAATACAAGGTGTATCGAGTACCCAAAGCCGCAATAATGATTTATAACCTACAGAAGCACCACAGGTTTCTTCGTATTGAATAAATCGGCGTGTAGCCAGTGTGAGCATTTGAGCAAGTGTATCGTGCAACGGATGTGCGGGCGATATGGATGCAAGTACAGGCGCCATGTTGTAAAGCATCACCGCATGGTAAACCGATTCGGCATTGTGTCCGTCCATCCAATTTCCTGAAGGAATCTGTCCGGGCAATGCTGCTTCGCGTAAATTTTTGATGGCCCGCCAGTAGTAAGTGCTATCTGTTGGCGATTGCTGAAATGTTTTGGCTAGGCCATAAGCAGCAAACGTATTGTAATTGTAATTGCGGTTATAATGCAAAGGCAACAAATAATTGGCTGTTCGTTTTGCTGCACCGAGATAAGCCGTATCGCCAGTATAACTGTATGCTTCGGCATAAGCTCCCGCAATCACGCCCGCATCGAATTTAAAATCGCCTCGCCCCGAATCGTCGATGATCCAGCCATTCACCAAAACATTCACCGAATCGGCACCAAGCGCCTGCATGTAGTTGTTGATGATAGACGTAAAAACAGGATCGTTGTATGTTCGGAGATCGGGAAAAGGCCACGCACCGGAATTGAGTTGCATGGTCAAGAGCGAATCGAGTCCACGCGTAGCCCATTGTTGGTAGGCATTTCGACGATTTATATCTGTTTCGGCGGCAGCAATTTTCAACAAGCCCGCAAAGATTTCGGCGCCTGCCCGAAGCGGTACCGAATGCGGCAAATAGCTGGGCGGATAACGTCCCTTACCCAATTGCCACACATCAACATACGCTTGGCTATCGGCGGCAATGAGTAAACGCGAAAGTTGCAAAGCCGGTTGTAAGGTTAACCAATTGGTTTGTACGGTTAACGTCGTATAGGTATCAGCATATTCTGGTTGACCAGCTTCCGATCCATAAGCAATTTTTGCGATTGCGGTGAGCGAATCAATAGCGTTTAATTGCTCATAAAACAAAGCGGTATCAAGAAGCTGAAACGTGCTTTGAAGTTGACTTTGTTGCAGAGGCGTTAGCACTTGAACATTGCCGCATTGTGCATATACTTGGTTACTTAAAATATTGCTCAAGCAAAAAGCTATTCCAAGACAGAGGCGTTTGAATTTGTTCATGAGCAAAGGCATTAAGCTGGTTTCTGATTTCCCAAATGTTTCCAAGCATGAACCGCGAGTAAACTCCATGCCAAGATAAAGAACAAGCCACCAACAGGTGTAAGAATACCAAAGGGTTTGGCTAAATAGATTCCTGTAACAGGCGCAGTAGTCAATACATAAAGCGATCCTGAAAAGAATAACATGCCTACAAGAAAGAAACGCGAAGCCATAATCAAGAAGCGCGAAACGCCTTGCGTAGCAATGATGGCACAGAGAATGAGTGCAATGGCATGAACCAATTGATATTGCGCGCCTGTACGAAAGGCTTCGACTTGTTTGCTTGTTAAAACACCAGCTTCTACTTGATTGCCGAGCGCGTGTGCGGCGAATGCACCAAGAATAACGGCTAGTGCGGCAAAAACAGCACCGAGTATCAACCAATTTTTTTGCATGTAGCGAAGATACTGTGTTCCGTTGAAAAGGCAGCCGCTAATCGTTCTTTAATTCTTATTTTTGCGGCTCAATCAGTACTTATGAAAACTATTTT
>JAAFIA010000011.1:0-62915 GCA_013298545.1 Bacteroidota bacterium
ATATTGCTACCGCGCCAATTGTGTGCAAACAGCCAATCATTTGGCCAATGCATTGGGAATCCCAAAAGAAAAATACAGCATCAGTTTTCAATCACGCTTGGGCCGCGATCCTTGGCTTCAACCCTATTCCGACCATGTGGTGGAAGAACTCGGTAAAAAAGGAGTGAAAAAATTACTCGTTTATTCACCAGCCTTTGTAGCCGATTGTTTGGAAACCATTCATGAAATTGGCACCGAATACGAAGAATTGTTTCAAGAGCATGGTGGCGAAAAAATTCAACTCGTTCCTTCGCTCAATAGCCGCCCAGAATGGGTCCAAGCCTTGAAAGAAATTATTGGCGCTTAAATTTTATTTATTTTTTCACGCAACAAGCTCACCACTTTCTGATCAATCGGATACGTCATTAAATTTTCATGCAATTCCGATTTTGGAATCCATCTGAAAATTTGTGCTCCCTCTTTTTCTTCGTCAAAAGCAAAAGCAACTTCTTTGGCGATGATGCGCTCAGGATGCGGCAATACGACTTCGTAATAAATACTAATCAATTGGTCATTCGGATTGAAAGCCGAAGCCATAAAAAAATCGGTTGTGTAAAAATGATTTACCGCAATTGGTTCTTGATTCAATTCCTCGCGGCATTCGCGACGCACAGCATCTTCCAAGCCTTCGCCCCACTCCAATCCACCACCTGCAAATTTGGTCATGCGCGTTTGTCCGCGCAATTCATCTGTTACCAAAAAGCAATCGTTCCAGAAAATCAACGCATACGCGCGAATGTTGTAGCGTTTCATACGTTAACGAATTGAGAAATTGATAGATTGCATCAACCGAAAAACAGGATAGCGGTTGTGTGTGGGTTCTTTAAATTCAGATCGTTGGTAAATAAAATTCAATTGCGCCCAATGATCGGTTGCAAAAGCCGCATCTGCTTTTTTCTTTGCCTCTAATTCCGTCTTGATTTCAGGACGTTGTACTAAAATTTGTTCCGCTTTTTCTTCAAACACATAATCGCTAAACCATTCTTTCTGATTCAAAATTCCATCGAAAAAATTCCAAGCAAAGAAACTGTCTTCTCCTTCCGGTTCCAACACTTCCATCAAATACCGATTGGCTTCCTGATCCATGAGGATGACACCATCGCCAGCATAAAATTGGATTTGCTGCGTCGTTTTTCGCACACGTGTATCTGAATGCAAAAAATGTGACTCGTATGGATTTTTGGGTGAATTGGTTTTCTCAATCACATACGCTTCAACGGGCAACAAGACATCCTGTTCAAAACGAAAATATTCTACTTTATTGATCGTTAGCCACGGCAAAATTTTATTCATCCATGCCGCCGGAATTAAATAGGCTTCGGGTTTTGTAACCGTTTGCGTTGGAACATAGGTATTGTAAAACGGAATTTTTTTCGTGAAGGGTTTACTGCGGTCATAAAACAAGCGTTGCTGACCTGAGATCGAACTCGTTTTATATGTTGCTTCAAATCCTTTAAAATCAATGGTTGTAAACTGTGTAGTATCCAAATCCCAATTCAAGGTGAATGCTTGTTGCGTTTTGGTTTGTTCATTTGCTTGCGCATGCGCCTTGCGAATGGCAGCGCCATTTTTCCCGACAACATCGACAAATGTGAGCAACAAATCGTACGTCGCCCACACACGATCGTTGTAAGGTTTCCACATGTGTGTTTCGGTTACAAAACCCATGCAGTTGAATAACGTTGTATAGCCTGTTGAGAAACGCGGTGTTTCTAGAAAACCAACCAAACCCGTTTCTGGTGTGCGGCCTTTCGTTTCCACATACGGACACATATCCCACGATTTCGCGCGCATACCTGCGTACAATTCGGGCGAAATTTTTGTTTCCATCAACGCAGAAACGAGCGGGTGTAATTTATTGCGTTGCGTCTCGATCAACGTCATCGTGTATTGATAATCGGCACCGTTTGACACATGCGTATCGACAAAAACATCGGGTTTGTAATCGCGCAAAAACGATACGAGTGCTTGTGTATTGCGCGAATCCATTTTCACAAAATCGCGGTTCAAATCGAGGTTTGTGCCGCTTCCACGAAAACCATATTCTTCAGGCCCATTCTGGTTGGCACGGCTACAACAACCGCGATTCATTGCTCCTTCGATGTTGAACATGGGAACGATGCAAAGCAATAAATCAGCTGGAATTTTTGTTGTGTCGTTGAGCAACGTATGCAACAATTCGATCGACGCATCAACACCATCTGGTTCGCCAGGATGAATGGCATTGTTGATAAACAGCACCGTTTTGCGTTTTGCTGGATCAGCACTTTGCGTTACTGAGCCATCTTTAGAAACAACGTAGATTTTAAATTCTTTGCCGCTATCGGTAAACCCATTTCGGCTAACGGCTTTGCAATGCTTTGGAAATTTTTTAGCCATAGAATCAAACACCTGCATGGTGCGATCATACGTTGGCGTAACGGTATAAACTTTTCGTTTTGCCTTCGGTTTTGTTTTTCCGTTGATTGGTTTTCCGGCACTCAGCAAGACCAAAAATGAAACGAGCAAAGCAGCAATGAAGATGTTAATTTTCATGCTGCAAGTTCGTTATTTTAACCTATTCTGCTCGTTTCATTGCGGCTTTTATTTTATCAAAAATCAGTGTTGAATAATCGCTTTTTCAGTATTCGAAACATGTGTTGTCGAAGTTACTTGCAGCAAATACAAGCCATTGGACAAACGTTCCAAGTTAATCGGCATACCTGACTGTTGAATTTCTTCCTCAGTAACCAAAGTTCCCGACTGATTAAAAACACGAAGGGTTACAAATGGCAACTCAGTCGAAGAAACATAGTTGATGGTTATGATTCCGCTGCTCGGGTTAGGAAAAACAGGTTGCAATACCAGCGTTTCTTTTTCCTGAGTTGCTTTGCGTTTGCGATAGATCAAAGTACCTGCACCCGCTACCAAAAGTGTAATGCCTAAACTTGTGTATGGAAATTCTTTTGCAGGTGGAATCGCGATTGGTACAGGTTGATCGAAAACAGGTGAATCAATGGTTGCGATTTCAGATTCGCTCATTTCAAGTGGGTAATTTGCTTGAAAATCTTGCTGCTTTTTTTCTTTTTGCTGCAAATGTACAATCACCGATTCGGGCAAAGGCAAATCAATCAATTGCGATTTCAAAAACTGTTTACCAACATCGAATTTGAGTTGTAAAGCATGTGTTTCGTCGGAAGATTTGAGAAAAGGAGATTCGTAAACAAGTTCGTAAACCGATTGTAATTTCCGACTAATTTTCAAAAAGACCTCATCTAGTTTTGTCGGATCAGTTGTCATAAACAACTCGCCACCCGTTTCGTTTACAATTTGTTGCAGGGCATAAGGATTTACACTTCCAAGACCGATGATATAAATTGGACAGCGCATCTTTTTGGCTTTTGCGATCACGGCATCCAGTTTTACACGTGAACTATTGTCATCTCCATCAGTAAGCGCAACAATAGCGCGTTGGCCGCGATGATACACCAAATGGTTGAGCGATTGATCTAAAGCATCGTAAAAGGCCGTAGCACCATCCGCTTCAAGTTGATCAATGGCGTTATATGTTGTTGCATTATTTGGTGCATACGGAAGATAAAAATCGGGCGTACTCGCAAAACCGATAATCCCAGTAGAATCTTGTTTGGATTTAAACGACTTAATAAATTGTTTGGCACCTTGTTGTGCATACCAAAGTGGTGGAATAAAATCGGCGTGTCTTGGAAGTCGTTTCGCGATATAAAATGTGTCGCGCAACTCAGAAACTTCGCATGGATAATAACCCATTTCAGGATTAAAATCTTTTGGCGTGTCTCTACAAATATAGTATTGCCGAATCGTATCAACAGGCAAACTATCTTGATTGAGTGTGTTGTACCATTCCCAATAATTCCAATCCTCGTTCATCGAACCTGAATGGTCGATCACAAGCATGGTTTGCAAATGCTTTTCTTGCGAAACCAATCGGAAGTCAACAATTTTTCCTTGTTGACTATTTTCGGTAACACTTACATCACTTTGTTTCAAGTTCCAAAGCGGATTGCCTTGTGTATCTTCTGCATGAAAAGTCAACGAAACACGTGGAAAAGAATCGGCAAAAAGACGAACAACATGCACATTGGCCGATGTGTTGGACTGAAGTTGGCCATTGACGGTTTGTGAAGGTAAAACGTTGGTGAAGAGGAGGCCAAACGCCACGAAAAGGGAAGGAATAAAACGTATCATAGTTATTGATTTTCTTGTTTATTCCGAACATTCGGCGAAAGTAACCCAAACACAAAAAATTATTTTTTCCCTAGTAAATCCTCCAAAGCTTGATCCAACTGTTCAAAACCGAACGAAAAACCGGCATCTTTAATTTTCTGATTTGATACCCGCGAGCCTTCCAGCACAATTCCGGCCATTTCGCCGAGCATCAACTTCAAGACAAAAGCTGGAACGGCGGGCAAAAACACCGGGCGGCCAAGGGCTTTCCCTATCGCTTGGGTAAGTTCGGCTTGACGTGTATGCACAGAGCCAACAGCATTGTAAATGCCTTGAATGGTTTCGTTTTGAGCAACATATAGAAACAGCTTACTCAAATCGTTGAGGTGAATCCACGGCACCCATTGCTTTCCCGAACCGAGAGGCGAGCCAATAAATGCTTTAATCGGTCCAGCCAATTTGGGTAAAGCCCCACCTGATTTTGCCAAGACAACACCAATGCGCAGAATCACCACCCGAACTCCTGCATCTTGCAATGGTTTCAGCGCAGCCTCCCAAGCCGAGCAGCAGTGCCCGAAAAAATCGGTCGATGGCGCAGCATCTTCTGTAAAAATTTGTTCTGTGGTTACCATTCCGTAATAGCCAACAGCAGAGGCCGCCACAAATACCTCGGGTTTATGTTCTAATGCTAGAATTGAACGCACCAGAAGTTCTGTACTTTTTACACGACTATCAATAATTTCTTTCTTGCGCGCATCTGTCCAACGTTTATCGGCAACAGGCGCTCCAGCGAGGTTGACAATAATTTGTTTCCCGTGTAGAGCCTCATGATCTATTTTTTGCGCGTCGATATCCCAACCATAAACGCGCGGAATACGATTTGCATTGGCTTTCCGTCCCAAATGGGTAATCTGAAAACCTGCTTGCTTAAAATCTTGCGTCAATTGCACACCAATCAAACCCGATGCGCCAGTAATGAGAACGTTTTTCATGCTGTAAATGTAGTTTGTCTTTGTGTAAGAAACCGATGAATGGAATAATTGTTCGTTACGAATCGTGTAACGAAGCTGCAACAATTTATAACTTCGTGAATCTATTGATTGGCAAAAGCTAAAATCCGAAAATTTGCATAACAATAAAAGCCAACATGAAAAAACTCTCTTCCGACTCTAATTACGTTCTTGCGATTGGAGCAATCATTATGTGGATTGGAATGGTTGTTGCCATTGTGATGAAAAATAACTTGACACAAAATGACCACTCAATTCTTGTTATTTTTCTTATCCTAATCAGTATACTCCTATTTCTACTATTCTATCAACAAACAGAAATATACTACGATTCTTTGAATCAAGTTTTTATTTTGAAAAGACTCTTTGGTAAAAAAAAATCATAGTACCACAACAAAATATTGTTTCTTTTAAAAAAGTAAGCTTGCTTAAACACACTCAAAACTATCAAATAATGTATAAAGATGAGAAGGGTAGAATTAGAGGTTTTCATTTTACAAAAAAAGTCCAAGTCGATTTGTCCATTTACATAACGAATTAATCATTTATATATGCTTTGCAGGATATTACAGAATCCCCGCACTCACCCTCGTTTGCAACGAGGGTGTACGAGATTCGCGTTTATAACGCGAATTGCATACAATCCAACAATATTACTTACAGAAAGTAAATAATCGGAATCTTGCTCACACCTGCTTATTCAAGAAATCGAATCTTTTATAATTCTAGCATGCGCGTTACAAACGCGGATCTCATGCCTACGCGTTATAAACGCGTAGGAGATTTGTCTTTGTGCAAGAAACCGATGAATGGAATAATTGTTCGTCGCGAATCGTGTAACGAAACAAGTAGCATTCCCTATCTTCGCAGCATGACTGAAAAACTCATTTACGAAAAACATATTTTTATCTGTACCAATCAACGTGTAGCCACCGCTACCCGCCGCAGTTGTGGCGATGCACATGGCATGGCCATTGTCGATGCGTTTAAGAAAGGATTGAAAGCCAAAAATTTAAACTTTCCCATCCGCGCGCAACGCGCAGGATGCCTCGATATTTGCGATTTCGGCCAAACCATTGCGGTTTACCCCGATGGTGTTTTTTATGTTGGCGTTTCGGTGGATGATGTGGATGAAATTATTGAAGAGCACATCGTCAACAACCGTCCAGTAGAACGCTTGCGTTTTCGTCGTCCAACAACCAATGGCTGATTTTACAAGATCCATTTCAATTACCGACACCGTTCTGTTGGAACGTTCTGACGTGCTTGCGTTACTTCCTGCGGCGGCACAACAAATTTTCAAAGACTTCAATCGTGCTGGAATAAATTTTACGCTATCAGAAACAGATTATGAAACGCCGGAACACCTCCGAACACGCGTTACACAAGAGCTTATAAGGCTTGGTAGTACAGCAAGCGAATCGTTTTTCCAATTGCTTTATTTGTCCGATATTCCAGAAGCAGCCATTCAAAACGTCAACACAAACGACCCACAAAAAATTGCACTTCAAGCCGCAGAAATCATCATCATTCGCGCCTTGCAGAAAGTTTGGTTTCGTAAAAAGTATTCGGAAACATAATGCTATTTTGTCCTGAAAACCTTTTTAGCTTCTAACTTGGTTAAGCAACGACGAGGTTAGCACTTGTGCTTGGAACTTGGAAACTGGAACTTGAAATTTGGAACTTGAAATCTGGAACTTGGAATCTGGAACTTGGAACTTGGAGCTTGGAACTTGGAACTTGAAATCTGGAACTTGAAATTTAAAACTTAAAACCTTACAACTTCATTTCGCGCGCATAACGTGAAGACTTCGATGGATTCCAAGGGTCATTATACGACGCTTTGAAAACAATTTCCTGAAAATGTGCAATGAGTCGAACGGTGCGTAAGAAGATATTGAAATAAGGCACAATCAAGATAATGTAGGGTAGAAAATAATACACGGGTGCATTCTTCCTGTCGCGTAGTAAGGAGAAAAACAAAAACTTAAAATAATTCACAAAAACATACATCAGAAAGTTCATCAAAATGATGAATGGAAGTGTTGAGGTAAAATTAAAGGCCATATCGCCCAAGTAAACAAACCATTTGATGTTGAATACAAATCCATACATCACGTTTTCTACAAACGAAATAAAATTCGACCAGCGAAATGTTTCGTTTGGATAAAACACATCGCGGTGTTTACGCATCCGAAAACGCACCAACGATTTATCCCAACGCAAACGCTGTTTGATGAGTGCCTTGAATGTTTTCGGCGCGCTTGTTTGACAAACAGCAGAAGGTTCAAACGAAATTTTATACCCGAGTTTCCGAATCTTTACGGTTACATCGCCATCTAAACCTGGCCCAATATCCCAGCCACCGACGGCCACCAGCGCGCTACGCCGGAACGCACCAAACGCGCCTGAAATAACGCGGTAAATTCCGAGTTCGCTCCGCGCAATACGACCAATCGAAATGGTGTTGTAATATTCTATGGCTTGCAATGTGGTACAAACACTCGCTTGGTAATTTCGAACGATCACATTTCCCCCCACCGCACCAATATCCGAATCGTAAAAAAACGGCACTAAAATATTTTCAATCGCATCATGGTCGTACGAACAATCCGCATCGAGGTGAACAATGTACTCGCCGCGCGCATAGCGTAAACCCAAATTTGCAGCCGAAGCTTTCCCACCCCGCACATCGCAACGCAAGTACATCGCGATTAATCCGTTTTTTTTCAGTGTCCGACAAATCGTTGGCGTATCATCATCCGATCCATCGTCAATAACGATCAATTCAAAATTGGTGTACGATTGTTCGCGCAACGAAGTAACCAATTGGTAAATATTTTCACCTTCATTTTTCCCGGGAACAATAATCGAAACCAACGGACGCGAACGAAAAAGCGCTTGACGCGCATAATCGATTCGGTCTTGTCGGAAACGCTTGACGAATCGCCATAACGAAACGATAAGCAAATCGAAAACGAAATGAAGCGCGAACTCAAAAATTAAAAAATACCAAAATAGCCGCGCTAGCTTATCAAAATCCAGCGCGTGGATGTAGTTGAAAAATTCGTCCAGAAATTTCATCGATCGGCATACAATGCTTGTGATAACTTCTGCAACTGATCGGCAACCGGAATACCCGGCTCCAAGGCTACCGTATTGGTTCGGATGCTTGCTTTAAAACCATTGAAATTTTTATTCAAGGCCTGCTCCAATTTCAAATCAAGTCCCTGTACAATTTTTTCGGCCTGACTTAAACTCATATCGTTCAACGTCATGTAAAAAACCATGCCCGTTTCGACCGAAACAAAATCTTGCGGACTAATTGTTTCGTGAATAATATTAACCAATTCAGTCAGCAATGGTTTTTTAGAGCGCGTACCCATGCGATGCACCAATTCGTACATATTCTCAATGTATAGCACCGAAACGTTTGTGCGCAGTCCATCAATGCGTTTGAGCCGTTCCATCGCATAATGCAACATCACGCGCATGGTTTCGAGCGGCACTGTTCCAAAAATATCTTCTGTATCGGCACTCGACGAGAAAAATCCATTGACCGCAGCCGTTCTACCTTTTTTCGTAAAACGATAGGTATTGATCTGACGCGAAACTAAATACTGCACATCGGTATCTTGCTCGCACGACATACATTTCGCTTTCACAAACATATCCTGAAAACTACTGCTGCAATTATTGCATTTATTGATGACCGAAGGTTTATCATAATCGACACCAATATGACGCAATTGTTTGTTGCATTTGGGGCAACTTAATGTGCTGTCAACTGGATTTTTAAATTCGGAAATGGGTCCAATAAACGCACACGGAAAATGATGTACTAAATCTTGCGAAGCAAGGTTTGACGAATGGCAATGTGGACAAACTTCGCGGTAGCTGAGATAACCGCCGCTACAATTGTTGCAGAGGTAAACCCGTTCGTGAAAATCGGGCCAGATTAATCCTTCTTTTTCTGCCCAATCTAAAATATCGAGCACTTGTGCTTCTTCTTGCCGCTCAAAATTGACACTCAATTCGGGATAAGAATAACCAATCACCGAATTGACATCGAGCAACGGCGTAAAAACTTTACGTCCACGCGTGAACATAAAATTCAATACTTTCTTAAAAACTTGTGCTTCGTAATTCGTTGGCAAATGCTGATCGAGTTGGGTACTGAGCATAAACATCTCATCTACTTTTTTCGATACTTCTGCTAAATGGTCGTAAGAAAAAAGAATACCATCGTGAAGCGAATCAATGAGTGTATCGCGTACTTGACGATGATTGATCAGGAAAATGGGTTTTAAGTACAATTCGGGATTGTAATGTCCACGAATTTTCCGAATTGCCAAGCGTGTAAAATCCGGGTCTGACGCATCAATAATTAACGCATCAAAACCAACCAATAATTCCACGCGAAAAGCCATTTGCGCACCAACCAAGCCATAGACTTGATGCCCAAACACAATGCGATCGTTGTGCGCTTCTTTTTGCTGTTGAATATTCGTTATCGTCTCCATGAATCAGTATTTGAATTTACTCACTTCGACACTCATTTTATAAAACGAACGCCACTTACCACGGTCGAGCGAATCGGCAGGATAAATATCGGCTGCAATGCTTCGTTGCACAGGCTCATAGCGTTTCTGAAATTCCTCTGGAAGCGGAACAGTTGCATAATAAAAGCGGCGCAAAATACCACGGCTTACTGTGCCATCAGGAAATTTGAGTTTGAGTTCGTCGCCTTCTTTAAAATACTCCAGATCGTCTTGATTGAAAAACGCACGGATGTAAATGGGCGAATTTCGGTGAATCGACATGATGATTTCTGAACGCAAGGCCGTTTCAAAGGCGCGTATATAAATGCGATTGATCGAACCATCGATTGGCGATAAATGCCAACGCACACGATTTTCATAATCGCCGCCATTTCCTCCACCCATACTTCCTTGTGCACTTTTCTTGATCGGTTGCTCTTTGCCTTTCATGGCGAGCAATTCACGAATCAAACGTTCTAGCTCTCGATTTTCGGCTTCGAGTTGTGCTGTTTCTGCTTTCAGTTTATTCAGTTCATCTTGCCGCATATCCAAACGCGCCAACGGCAACGCGTCGAGGATCACTTCGTTTTTCAGTTTCGGAATTTCAGCTTCCAATTGCTTGATGCGGTCTTGTTTGCTGCGGATGTCGGTATTGTTGACCACAATTTTACGCTTGAGACCATATACTTCGCGATCAATCCAATCCAAGCCAGTTCCTCCTTCGCTTTGCAGGGCAATAGCTGCCGCCGCACCGCCACCGCCAAGCATATCGTCTTCATCCTCCACATACATAAAAAGTGTATCGCCCATGCGCACCGTATCGTCTTCGCCAATGTAGTATTTCAGAATACGGCTATCATCCAAATTTCGGATGTTGATATTCTCATATAAAACTTGTCCATTGGCTTCAACAAAAAAGATGCGGTTAAACACATACCAACCCACAAAAATTAAAAGCGAAGAAAGAAACACCAAATAAACCCACCGATCCCAGTTGATGGATTTGCGTCTCTCAACGTCGGGCATGACCCGAATCGAAGCTCCTTTGCGTTTAAAGCTGAGACTTTTCATGCGTTAACGATCCTTCTTTTTGGCGTCCAGTTCTTGCAAGGTTTCGAAATCGTGGACTGCGATTCCGGGCAATTTAATTTTTTCGGCAAGCAACAGCAGAAAATCGTCAAACGATTCGCGCGTTGCAAAATCTTTGGTGCGAATGGCAAGGATTGTTTTTTCAGAAGACAAGGCGCGTTCTTCGCTCGTTTTGGCTACAACCTTATCGACATTGGTTTGCTCATACGCCATCACATACACACGATCGGTGAGTGGATAAAGCCGTACCAGAAAATCGGATGGATAAAAAACGGGAATAGAAACGTTGAGTTGCAAATTTTTATTGGTGCAAAATATCCGAATCGCTTCAACCATCACGATGTATTGATCCAAATAAGTCGATTTATTCTTATCCCAATCGGCAAACGTATGTGGCTCAACGTCGAGATGAATGGCACTGATGGCTGGGTTTCCCAATACGCGCAACAAGGAATCGAGATACGCGGCGGGATTTTTTCGGGTTAACAATTTATTTTCACCAATGAGCAATTCAACCGTAATTCCTGCGCGTTTCAAGGAATCGATCAATACACGGGTGCGCTCGTGCGCTGCTTTTGTACCGCCAGCAGAAACGATGGCCGTAGAAAAAGAATTGGTGCGTAAGGAATTTGTAATGAATCCGGCAGTATGTTTCTCAGACGATTTAGACCAGATGTAAATGCTGCGATCGAAGGCGCGCAAAGGCTGAACCAAGGCTTGCGGTGTGTAAGGAATCAAATACGAACTAACAGGAACGCCCGGAACATCGAGCATAATATCGAGCAAGGATAAATAAAGTTGCTGCCGAATATCGAGCAGTTCAACATCAAGCTGCATGAGTTGATCGAGCAAGTTGAGTGCTGTAACGGGATTGAATTCCAGATCGCCAAACTGTTGTTTCACGCGCTCAATGCGAATCAGTTCGATAAACTGACGGCGCTTTTCCTGAAACGATTCGTATTGTTTGAGTTTGTAGCGAAAGGTGTAGAGTAAATTGGCCAAATGAAAAGCGCGTTCATTGGAACTTTGTGTTTGCTGTTGTTGCAATTCTGCGCGTTGTGCATCAATTAAACGTTCGGTTTCGGCACGACCAAAATAAAGTGGCATCGAAAAATTAACACCCGCCGAAAAAAAGTTGCGGCTATCAGCAGTTACAATTGTTGGATCGTAATAATTGTAGCGCAACGAAACACTTAACCGAATATCGTTGATGCGTTTCTGATCGATGGCTAAATTTTCGAGAATGAGTCTATTGATGCTATCGCCTGAAACGGTTGAGCCGGATGCCGCAAACAATACACGCGAATCAATATCAAAAACAGGAAGTGGGTCTTTCGGAAAAAGGGAGTCGTTGATGATGGATTTCAATTGTTCGTTGTAACCAGCATACAAACGCAGCATGGCATCAATATCGGCTTGCTGTTGTTGAACATCCAATACTTCGGTATAAGAAATAGCATGTTGTGCGTAGAGGTCATAAACGACAAGCAATTTTTTCTGACAGAGTTCGCGGCGTTGTTTGAGCAATTCGACCTTGTGTAAGTTGAATGCGAAAATCAGGGTGTTGTACGTTTGCAAACGGGCATCGGATGATACAGCCATTTGCTGTTTGATTTGTGCAATCTGAATTTGATTGTCGATTTGATCAATTTTATTTCGGTTTTCGTACAAGCCGCCATCGAGTAAATTCCATTCAATACCAGCCTGAATGCGGCGGCGGTAAATGAGATCGTCTTCGCCGGTTGGGCCAACGCCAAAATTTTCGATGTAATTGCCATTAACAACAAGTCCTTTATCGGAAGCTAATTGTTGGCGGCGTATTTCGAGTACGCATTGCGCGTAGGGCGCGCGATTGGAATCGGGGAGTTGTTGGTCGTAGAGCTGGGTGGCTTGCGCGAGGGGCGCGTCGGGGCGGGTGCGTGTTGCATACCCGTTTGATTGCACCCACAATGTTGTTAGCTGTTGAATGCCTTGCCCAACAAGACTATCGCGTGTTTGTGCGGATGTGAAAAGTGGGCATATACACGCAGCAACCAACACCCAAAAGGTGAGGCACGATTTCAGACAATACCAAGAAATTTGGTTTATCTGTTTTGAAGCAGCGTAAACGTGCATAGTAGGGCCTTCAAGGGTCTGAAGGTGCTGTTGGGTGTTTAAAGCCGGACGAAAATACAAAAAAACCCTATTCATCCGATAAAATGGGCTTTAGAGCTAACGAAACAATTGATTCAAAGCAATTTTATGCAGCTTGTACGTTTACCTGCAAAAGCGAAACCAATCGGTTTGTGTAGTGCGGAGAATCAGTATCTTTGCGCGCCAATGTTGAAATTCCTTTTCGGAAAACCAGATGCTCCTGCGGGAGAAACGTCCTTTCTCGGACATGTTGCGGTATTGCGTCGTCATTTGATGCGCTCGGCACTGGTCATTTTTGCGCTGATGTTTGTCGGTTTTTTCGACAATGAAATTTTTGGTGTGGATCTGATTTTCGATAAAATTTTATTTGGCCCAAAACGCCCAGATTTCCCAACATACACAGCACTTTGCGATGTATCACAACGCTTAGGGATGGGCGATATGTTATGCTTCCATGATTTCGACATCAAGTTGATTAACTTGACCATGACAGGTCAGTTTACGTTGGATATGTGGGCGGCTTTCATTGCGGGTTTGGTGGTTGGTTTTCCGTATTTGCTTTGGGAATTGTGGCGTTTTGTAAAACCGGCGTTGAAAGCGAACGAAATTAAATCGGCGCGTGGCTTTATTTTTTATGCGTCGATGTTGTTTTTTATGGGTGTTGGCTTTGGGTATTTTATCGTTTGCCCCATGGCGATTTATTTTCTGATGAATTATCAGGCGAGTGCGCAGATTGTGAATACGATTGACATTGATTCGTACATTGATTTAATTACGATGATGGTTTTGGTCATGGGGTTGGTTTTTGAATTGCCGATCATCATCTATTTCCTTTCGCGTTTTGGTGTTGTAACGGCAGAATTTATGCGCCGTCACCGCAAACATGCGTTGATTGTTATTCTCATTGCGGCGGCGATCATCACACCGACAACAGATATTTTCACACAAATGCTTGTCGCGTTTCCACTCTGGCTCTTGTTTGAGGTGAGTGTACTCGTTGCGCGTCGTGTAGAGAAACGACGTGTTGCAGCAGGTTTGTAAACTAATCCAATACTTTTCGCATGGCTGAACTGGTTCAAGAATTTAACGATTACCGCGAACGCATGAACGAGCGGATTCTCGGTGCTGATAATTTGGTGCTGAAACGTTTATTCAACCTCGATACCAACACCTATCAAGATGGTGCATTATCGGCCAAAACCAAAGAAATGCTTGGCTTGGTTGCGTCTATGGTTTTGCGTTGCGACGATTGCATCAAATACCATTTGGGAAAATGCCACGAGCTTGGCGTAACCACACCCGAAATGTTTGAAATTTTTGCCGTTGCGAATATTGTTGGTGGTACCATTGTTATTCCGCACACCCGCCGCGCGGTGGAGTATTGGGAAGCATTAATGGCGGGTTAAAACAACAACGTATGTTTGATACAACCAAACACATTGTACTGGAAGATGAACGTGTGTTGTTGCGTCCGTTGACGGCAGCAGATCGCATCCACTTTGTTCCATTTTCGCAACACGAACCAGAAATCTGGAAGTACTCACTCGTAGGTGCGGCGGGCGATGCGGAGCTTGATTACTATTTACAACTCGCGCTCGACAATCATCAAAAAGGGATTGAATATCCGTTTATTGTGTTTGATAAAAAAACACAGGAGTATGCGGGCAGTACCCGTTTTTACGACATCAACAATGCGTTTCAAACAGTTCAGTTGGGTTATACGTGGTATGGCAAAAAATTTCAGGGAACTGGTTTAAATAAGCATTGCAAACTCGTGTTATTTCGTTTTGCGTTTGAAGAACTAAACATGGTTCGTGTGGAGTTGCGCGCAGATTATGAAAACAAACGAAGCATTGCCGCCATGAAACGAATCGGTTGTGTAGAAGAAGGTGTTTTGCGCCAAAATATGCCACGACCAGGAACCGGTCGCCGCGATAGCATTGTTTTGAGTATGCTGAAAGAGGAATGGTTGCACGGCGGCAAAGATGCTTTGCAAAAACAAATTGATGGGTTGCGCTAAATTTTATTGTTCATTCGCCGCCAAAAGTGAAAAAGTACGGCATCGAAATTGTATATTCGTGGTGCGAAAATTGCCCCACTTCAATTTCAAATGAACCGATTTCTACTTTTCTTAGTTTTTCTATTTTCAATTAGCGTTCACGCGCAGGTTACGACGCGCGTTACGGGAAAGGTGTATGATGTTGAAACGCTTGAACCGCTTCCGTTTGTGAATGTGGCGTTTAAAGGGACAAATATCGGAACGGCTTGTGATGTGGAAGGAAAATTCACCATTACTACGTTTCAGAAAGTCGATTCTATTTTAGCCATGTACATTGGTTACACGCCAACGGTGATGGCCATTAAATACGGGCAAACACAAACGCTTAATATTCCGCTCAAGAAGGCTAGTTTTACAACTAAGGAAGTGGTGATTACACCTGGTGAAAATCCGGCATTTCGTATTTTACGTGGTGTCTGGGCGCATAAACCGGATAATGACAAGGAAAAATTATCGGCGTATGAATATGAGGTGTATAACAAACTGGAGTTTGACTTAAACAACATTGACGAAGATTTTAAAAAGCGAAAAGTTTTAAAACCGGTCGATTTTATTTTCGATCATATCGACAGTGCTAATCCGACGGAGAAGCCACACTTGCCCTTATTTTTCAGCGAATCGATTTCGGATTTTTATTACCGCAAGAATCCAAAGATTCGCAAAGAGGTCATCAAAGGTTCGCGTGTTTCGGGTGTTCAGGATGCAAGCATTTCGCAGTTTACGGGCGAGATGTACCAGAACGTAAACATTTACGATAACAACATGATTGTTTTCGGTAAAACGTTTGTGAGTCCGATTTCGGAAAACGGAATTTTCTACTACCGCTATTATTTGATTGATAGCATGGATGTGGAAGGTACGTGGTGTTACCACATTCAGTTTAAGCCAAAACGAAAGCAGGAATTGTTGTTTGAAGGAAACATGTGGATTGCGGATACGAGTTTTGCGGTGAAGCGGATTGAAATGGCGATTACAGAAGATGCCAACATCAATTACGTCAATTCGTTTTGGGTGGTTGAAGATTATGAGCGTGTGGGCGATGCGTGGATGATGAAGAAAGAAAAAGTAGTGGCCGATTTTTCGATTCGCGATAAAAAAATGGGGGTGTATGGGCGCAAGACAACGTCGTATCGAAACATTGTTGTAAACAAAGAACGTGAAGATGAATTTTATACACGTTCCGAAAATTTGGTGGTCGAGAAAGGTGCGGAGGCGCGCGATGAAACATTCTGGCAACAATCGCGGCACGATTCGCTCTCGCATACGGAACAAGGAATTTATACGATGATTGATTCGGTTCAACATTTGCCGATTTATAAAACATGGGAAGACATTGTTATTTTCTTGTATTCGGGTTATAAAATTGTTGGTCCGGTAGAGATTGGGCCTTGGTACAAGATGGTTTCGGGCAATCAGATTGAGGGGGTGCGGTTGCGCGTGGGGGGAAGAACGAGCAATAGCTTCAGTCGGTGGGTCGAGTTTAGTGGGTATGCGGCTTATGGATTAAAAGACGAGCAGTTTAAGTACAATGCTTCGTTCAAAACATTCATCACCAAAAAACCGCGGCAGCTTACCGGAATAAATTATAAAAATGATTACGAAATTCTGGGACTAAGCAACAATGCGTTTACTAGCGACAATGTGCTTGCGAGTATTTTCCGTACTACGCCGTTGAACAACATGACGCGCGTGGAGCAATACGAATTGTGGTACGAGCGCGATTTATTCAATGGGTTCAATGCTCGTTTGTCGTTTGCAAACCGGAATATGTCGCCGCTCGGTGGTTCGGTTTATGAATTTGTGAATGATGATCAAACAATGGGTTTTACGCCGGGCATTACCACAACCGAAGCGCGACTGGGTTTACGTTTTGCTTACGATGAAAAATTTATCGAAGGTGTTTTTACGCGTACGAGTGTGGGTACGCGCTGGCCTGTTTTGCAACTGCAATACGTTGCTGGATTTAAAGGGCTTTTGGGTGGCGATTATGCTTACCAACGCGCCAGTTTGAATGTGGATGATCGCTTGCGTTTTAATCCATTTGGATATTTGAATTACATCATCGAGGCGGGAAAAATTTGGGGAACCGTTCCTTTTCCATTGCTTGTTCAACATACCGGAAATCAAACCTTGGTGTACGATTGGTCGGCATTCAATACCATGAATTATTTTGAATTTGCAAGCGATCAATATGTGCAAGTCAATTTGATTCATCACTTCGATGGGTTTTTCTTCAATAAAATTCCCTTGTTGCGAAAACTGAAATGGCGCGAAGTAGCTTCGTTCCGCGCGGTGTATGGAAGCGTGAGCGATACCAATAAGGATGAATTGCTTTTCCCGGGAACACTCTTCACACTCAATCGCGGGCCGTATATGGAAACTGGCGTGGGTATCGAAAATATTTTCCGCTTTTTCCGTGTCGATTATTTCTGGCGCTTGAATTATTTGGACAATCCGGGTGTTAAAAAATTCGGATTGCGTTTTTCGCTTCAGATTTTATTCTAATACATTTTATTGCTATTCGTATGCTGATACTGGGTGCTGAAAATATTATTAAAACGTACAAAAAACGTACGGTTGTCAAAGGCGTTTCAATCGAAGTGCGACAAGGGGAAATTGTTGGTTTGCTTGGCCCAAACGGTGCGGGAAAAACAACTTCTTTTTATATGATTGTGGGCATGATTCGCCCCAATTCGGGACGTATTTATTTACAAGATCAAGACATCACCAGCGAGCCGATGTACCGCCGTGCACAACTCGGAATCGGTTATCTGGCGCAGGAAGCATCGGTTTTTCGTAAATTGAGTGTCGAAGATAATATCCTTTCGGTTTTGGAAATGACGAAGCTAACCAAGGCCGAACAAATCAAAAAGCGCGATAGTTTGTTGGATGAATTTGGCTTGAATCACATTCGCAAAAACATGGGCGATAGTCTTTCTGGTGGCGAACGCCGCCGCACTGAAATTGCCCGCGCGCTGGCAACCGATCCGAAATTTATTTTACTCGACGAGCCTTTTGCGGGTGTCGATCCGATTGCGGTTGAAGATATTCAGTCGGTGGTATCGAGTCTGAAACGAAAAAATATTGGTATTCTCATTACCGACCACAATGTGCACGAAACACTGGCCTTGGTCGATCGTGCTTATTTGTTGTTTGAAGGAAGTATTTTGAAAGCTGGAACAGCCGAAGAATTGGCTGCCGACGAACAAGTGCGCCGTGTTTATCTTGGAAAAAATTTCGAGTTGCGACGCAATACTTAAGCTGACATGTTCAACAAACATTTTCGTATTTACGAATACTTACACATTCCATTTTGGTTGGTGAAAGATACGTGTTGGGGCTTGGAATGGAAAACACTTGGTGTTTCGATGATCTTTCCAACACTTGGTTTAGCCTTGATCCTTGCTTGGAAAACGCGTCGCAACACAAGCGAATTTTTACCTAACCTAGCCATCGCGCTCTGGATTTCGGCCAATTCGATTTGGATGTGTGATGAGTTTTTTGAACTCGGAATTAAAAACTGGTGTTATGTTCCGTTTGCGTTTGGACTTGCTGTTATGGCGTTTTGGTTAGTGGTTTATTTTCCAAAACTCTGGCGGCATAATTCGTCAGGAAATTAGGCAAACTGCAAGCGGCTTAGGCTTCGATACAAACCATTTTCGATTTGCATGAGTTCGTCGTGTGTACCACTTTCGGAAACATTGCTTTTTCTTGATTTCAGCGCTTTAAATTGTATAAAAACCAATCGCAAACTTGCTATGTACTTTTTGAGTTTTAACGTTCTTGACGCGCTGGGTACAAATCTCCTGCGGAGAGCTTGACGTGCTTGGTGTTGAAATGGAAGTTTTGTTGTTACTTTTTTGCTTGACCAAAAAAGTAACCAAAAAAAGACCCCGCGAAAACCAAATTGCATTGAAAAAAGACCTGACCCGCCTTAGGCGGGCTGCCTGTTAGTCTTTTTTCAAAGGCAACTTCGCACTTTTCGCGGCCGTCCTCGCGCGGATTTTCTTGAATTGCTGCGTACTGGATTTCCGATTAAACACCATGGCTATTTACAACCTTAATTTTTAAAAAGTGATTTTGGCGTTTAAATTTGCAAGCCTATTCTGGCGACATAATTCATCCGACAATTAGGCAAACTGCAAGCGGCTTAGGCTTCGGTACAAACCATTTTCAATTTGCATGAGTTCGTCGTGTGTACCGCTTTCGGAAACATTGCCTTTTTCAATCACCATAATTTTATCGGCATTGCGAATGGTTGAGAGTCGGTGTGCGATCACAAACGAGGTGCGTCCGACCATCAATTTATCGAGCGCTTCTTGCACAATGTGTTCGCTTTCCGAATCGAGTGAGCTGGTTGCTTCGTCGAGGATCAGAATTGCCGGATTTTTGAGTACGGCACGAGCGATGGCAATGCGTTGGCGTTGGCCACCGGAAAGTTGAATACCGCGATCACCAACTTTGGTAGCAAACCCATCGGGAAAACTTTCGATGAAGGAAAGCGCGTTGGCTTTGCGGGCGGCTTCGGTGATTTCGGCTTCCGATGCGTTGGGATTTCCGTAGGCAATATTTTCGCGAATAGTTCCGGCAAACAATAAAACATCTTGTGGTACAACAGCAATATTTTCGCGTAGTGCAGTTAGATCGTAAGCCTTTGCTTGTTTTCCATCAAAGAAAATTTCGCCCGAATCGGGTTCGTAAAATCGGAGCAACAATTGTGCAATGGTTGATTTGCCCGAACCACTTGGCCCAACAATTGCAATGGTTTGTCCTTTCTCTGCTTGGAATGTGATTGACTTGAGCACCGAAAAATCTTTGCGCGAAGGATAGGAAAACGAAACTTCCTGAAAACGCACTTGGCCTTCCAATTTGATTTTATGGCTTGTTGCTTTTTGTGTTTCCTCTGCGGCCATATCCATCATTTCAAAAATACGATCTGATGCACCGATGGCGCGTTGCAATTGCGCATACTGTTCGGGAATACCACCAAACGAAGCGGCAACAAAAACCGTCATAAACAAAACAGAAATCATATCACCTGAAAGAATTTCACCGTCAATACATAAGGAAACGCCATACCAAACAATGAGCATGATAGCGCCGAATAAGCAGAAGATGATGAAAGCAAAAAACAAACCACGCGCTACCGCACTTTTTAAAGCGAGGTTAAATACATTTTGTGTTGATTTGGAGTAACGATCCACTTCATACGCTTCGTTTGTAAACGCCTTGACATTGGTAATGCCTTGAAAACTTTCGCCCACAATGGTATTGGATTGCGCCACGGCTTCTTGTACCTCGCGCGAAATATTTCGGATTTTGCGGCCAAACAAAACGGTGATGATCGCAACGGGCGGAACAATGACCAACATAATCAAAGCCATTTTCCAAGACGTTGCGAAAATCATTCCCAATCCACCGACGATAATGATAAACTGCCTGAAAAACTCAGCCAGACTGGTCATAAATGTTTCGTTGATCTGCGTAATATCGGCACTCACACGGCTATTCAATTCTGCTGCTTGTTGCTGCGAAAAAAACGACATGGGCATGCGCACAATGTGGCCAAAAGCAGCTCGACGCAAGGAGGCAATCATATTTTCCGTTGAATTGGCAAAAAACCAAACACGTCCGTATGAAGCCATTGCTTGAACGGCAAATAAAATAAGCATCCATAAACCATACCGGTTGGCGGCATCTTTCAGCACGGCAACCAATTTTTCGGGGCTAACGGCTTCAGCTGCTTCGTTTGAGCCAAATGCCGAAACTCCCGTAACACCAATTTGCCCCATGAGTTTTCCGAGCAATTGCGGGAAAATAATTGCAGTAACACCCGTCATTAAAAGGAAAACCAAACCGAGATAAAACTTCCATTTGTGCTTTCCCATGTAGGAAAAGAGTCGTTTGGAACGTTTCAGGGCTTCCCGATTGATTTTTGCTTTGGGCAATTCATCAGGATCACCTTTGGTTTTGGTCATTGCGCGTCGTCCGGCCATAAAATTCTATAAATGAGGGTGCAAAAGTACGTTGCAGGCGGTTAATAAACGTGCCTTTCAACAAAGAATAGTCGCCAACTTGCTGGCTTTTAGTCTAAAAAGGTGAAAATCATAGAAATTTCAAGAAATTTACTGCCGATATTTGGTTGAGCGGGAAATAGAACTATCTTTGCAGTCCGTAAAAAAATAAAAGTCATGCAACGCACATTCCAACCTTCTGTCCGCAAACGCAAAAACAAACACGGTTTTCGCGAGCGTATGTCTTCTGCTAATGGCCGTCGTGTCATTGCTGCGCGCCGCTCACGTGGCCGTAAGAAATTGACCGTTTCTAGCGAAAAGCGTCACAAAGGTTAATCTTTTTTACCCCGTTTTTGCTGAACCTACAGCGTCTCGATCCCTGATCCTGACGCTTTTTTTGTTGGTATCAGTTGATGGTGATGGTTAAGGTATTGGATTGGTATTTTCCGGGCCGCCATTGAATCGTGTAAACGCCTTTTTTCTCAAAACGGTATTCCGTTATTTCAAAATTATAATCGACGTTGGGCGCGGCTAAGGTTTTGCCACTATACACCAGAGGAAGCCAAGGATATGCGCCTTCGGGATTCAATCCTTCAGGTGTTTTTAATTCCTCTTGCATGTATTCATCTGTAATTTTTTTCGGCCCCATAATATAGAGTTGGCGGCCAATCGTTGTTTCTTCTATCACATGAGCAATGCGAACGGGTTCATTGATGGTGTATGTTGTTTTTGCTGTCAGAAGTGTTAAACGTGTGCCATCGCGCCATGCGCCTTTCGCAACTGCGGTGGGATAATTTTTCAGCAGCAGTTGGTCTGCATCCGAAGCATCGACAAAACGGTTCGAGGCCGAATCATATACCTGATAGCCGCGCCAGAAGTTTTTTAGGTGTGTGGGCAAACTGTCTTGCTGATTTTCGGTTGTGTTGGGCATGGTTGCTTTTTGTACTGAAGAAACGTGTGTTTCGCAAGAACTCGCAATGATGCTAAAGTAGCATAGCACTATAAAGGAAGCGATGAGATGGCTCAAGGTACAAGGAAACTAGGTGGTGAGATTCTTCCGTGGCCAGCCGCACTCGTAACGCCCAAGGCCGTAACAGCCGCACCTCTTTTCGTTAGCTCAAATATAAAACTACCCGGATTTCCTCTCCGTTGCGTTATGTTAAAATTAATCGCATAGCCTGAATTTGTCATGGGTATATCCATTGCACCTGTACGTCGATCTAAAAACATAGAGGCCTGCCGTTGATTTAAAGAACCTATTCTATTTAAGACTCTTCGCGGTGCGACACTATGCGTATCTTCTGTAAATGCATTTGCACCCAAATATCCTGAATTGACATTTCTAATGGCTGCAAAAGGTCCAACACCACCAACAGATTCTATACGCTCGGAAATTTGTGACTCGTTTAAATCGGCAACTTGACCACTATCGGAATTCCAGCGATCTTGAACAACAAATCCAACTTCGGAATTAGGGTCAGCAGGATCATCGAGACGTCGCAATAAGGTACACCTCCAATTTTGTGGAATGGCCGAAACAGAAAATGTATTGCTACTAGCGAGTAACGTTGCGCCATCAAATGCTTGCACTCGCAGATTATTTCCGTTTCCGGGACTGGTCTGCGTTATACCTTTCAAATTGACACGATGTGTTCCTGATCTGAGCGTGATTTCGTTGCGTCCTCTGATTTCAACTGTTCCATTAGAAGCATTTTGTCCATCTACAATTAACCTGATTGGGCCATTGGTAACGGTTACGGTAATGCCTGTATTTACACGCGGCGGAATTCTATGCTGAATCATTGCTGCGGGTGTATAACGTCCATTGACATGGCCAATGACTGCGGCTGCAGGCCCGCGCACACGACGTGTTGCCGTTACCTGTGTGCTTGAGGCAGCAGCGTTTGAGTGAGCGTTGGGCTGTGCGTTGGGAATCGGTACAGCAGTTTTTCCTGGTTCTGAATCAGCCATGTGTAGCGGGTATTGATGTTAAAGCTAAGTTAAACCACTAATGCTTCACTTGTAGCAAATAACAAAAGATATTTCAACCGACTTATAAACAAGACCTTTTGTGTTTCGATTCGTTACAATCAAAACATTGTTGATGCATCAACTCGTTTGTTCGCCGGGATTAATGCGATCGACGGTTAAAACGCCTTTTACCTTTTTGAGTTTTTTAATCAAATTGGTTAAATGGTTGGTATCGTGCACAAATAGCATCATCGTTCCTTCAAACGTACCGTCGAGCGTATCAAAACTGATGGAACGCATATTCACGCTCAATTCACTCGAAATGATTTTGGTAATGTTGTTGACAATGCCTACTTCATCTATTCCCGTAACACGCAATCCGGTAAGGAATGAAATCTGTTGCTGGCTTGTCCAACGCGCTTTCACAATGCGGTACGCGTAATTGGCCATCAATTGCAAGGCATTGGGGCAAGAGACGCGGTGAATTTTAATGCCTTCGTTGATGGTGATGAATCCAAACACATCGTCGCCAGAAATGGGCTGGCAACATGGAGAGAGTTTGTACTCAAAACGTGTGAGATCATCACCAATAATGAGCATATCTTCGCCACCTTTTTTTCCGCGGGCTTCGCGCACCACTTGTTCGAGCGAAGGTTCGTTTTTGGGCGCTTTGGCTTGTGGCTGATCTTTATCTTTCAACCACAATTTAATTTGCTTGAGCGTAACAACTTCTTTCGCCACACGGTAGAACAATTCTTGTGCGGTGGGTAAACGTAAATAACTCTGTAATTCGTGAATGCGTTGTACCGTAAATTCAATTTTCAAATGATCGAATTTGCGTTCTAAAATTTCGCGGCCATCTTCTGCAACCCGTCGTTTCTCTTCTTTCAGCGCTGTTTTAATTTTCGATTTTGCCCGCGCCGTTACCACATAGCCCAACCAATCTTCTTTGGGCATTTGTTTCGAGGAGTTGAGGATTTCAACTTGATCGCCGCTCTTGAGTTGATGACTAAGTGGTACGAGTTTATGGTTTACTTTGGCACCAATACATTTCTCGCCTACTTTGGTATGAATTTCAAACGCAAAATCGAGTGCGGTTGATCCGGTGGGCAATGTGCGCATTTCGCCTTTGGGCGTGAACACAAAAATCTCTTCCGCAAATAAATTCAGCTTAAAATCGTCGATAAAATCTAGGGCGTTTTCTTCGGCACTTTCGAGCATCTCCCGAATTTTCCGCAACCACTCATCCAACTGACTTTCTTTGGCTTGTTCGACATCGGTATCTTTATATTTCCAGTGTGCGGCATATCCTTTTTCGGCCAATTCTTCCATGCGTTCGGTCCGAATTTGCACCTCCACCCATTTTCCTTCAGGTCCCATTACCGTTGTATGTAAGGACTCATAGCCATTTGATTTGGGCGTAGAAATCCAGTCGCGTAGGCGATCGGGGCTGGGGTGATAAAAATCGGTGAGAATGGAATAGACGCGCCAACAATCGGCCTTCTCTTGTTCGTTTGCCGAATCGATGATGATGCGAATGGCAAACAAATCGTAAATCTCTTCAAACGGAACACCTTTAAAACGGATTTTATTTTGGATCGAATAAATGGATTTAGGTCGTCCATACATCCGCGCTTTAAACCCTTGTTCAATTAAAATTTCCTTGATTGGTAAAATAAATTTAGCAATGAATTTTTTGCGTTCTGGCTCCGTTTCTTTCAAGCGGCGGGCAATGTCTTCAAACACTTCCGGCTCGGTATATTTCAACCCCAAATCTTCGAGTTCGGTTTTAATGGCATTTAAACCCAAACGATGGGCCAAGGGAGCATAGAGGTAGAGTGTTTCAGACGCAATTTTCAACTGCTTATCGCGCTTCATCGAATCGAGGGTGCGCATGTTGTGTAAGCGATCGGCTAGCTTAATTAGAATAACACGAATATCATCGCTCAAGGTGAGCAACATTTTTCGGAAATTCTCCGCTTGCAACGAATTGGTCTGTGTATCGAAAACGCCGGAAATTTTGGTGAGGCCGTCAATAATTTTGGCTTCTTTCTGGCCAAACATGCCACGAATATTTTCCAGCGTAATATCGGTATCTTCTACCGTATCGTGGAGGAGTGCGCAAACAACAGAAGTGGTACCTAAACCAATTTCTTCGGCGCAAATTTGTGCTACGGCTAATGGATGGTAAATATACGGCTCACCCGATTTGCGGCGCATGTCTTTATGTGCATCGAGGGCAACATCAAAAGCTTTTCGGATAATTTCCTTATCGCCTTTTTCTAGTCGGCGTTTGCATGCACGGAGCAAAGCACCATAACGTTTCAGGATTTCCTGACGTTCTAATTCTAAATCAATAACGGGTTGTTCGTTTGGCATACCTACAAAATTCGATTGCTAAAATTACGAAATGCAAAGCATCTTTAAAAGCTAGCTCAAGATGTTGTTAACCGATTATCGTGAATTAGCGTACTTGACTGGTGTTGATTTTTCAATTACTTTTCATAAAAATTCAGACCATGCGTACACTTTACATTCTTTTATGCAGCGTTCTTGTGTTGTGTCAAACATCCTTGAATGCCCAAATTGCTAACGTTCTTGTGAACAACAACAGCAACGACGGCGAATGTACCATTCTCATCAATCCGGCAAATCCGAATAACATTATTGGGGCATGCAATCCCAACTGGATTTTCAGAACAACGGACGGTGGTGCAACGTGGGGTATTAACAACATGAACAATTTTGCGACCACCAACCTCATTGGTGATGTAGCACTTGCTTGTGATGACAGCGGGCATTGGTATTACCAAGACTTAGACGGTAATTTGATGTTTTACAATTATTATTCCTCCAACGAAGGATTAACGTGGGGGCGCGAAACGTTTTTTGGGGATTTGAATGTTACACAAGACAAAAACTGGCTTGTGGCTGATCGTTTGCCTTCATCGCCCTACAATGGCCGTGTATATTGTGCTTGGACACGCCGCAACGATGGCATGAATCCGGGTTATGTTTTCATCAATAGCACTTCTGACCGTGGTTATACGTGGTCGCAACGCGATACGTTAGTGATTGATAATTCCATACAACCACCTATCGGAACAGGGCTTGCTGTTAGCCCCAACGGAGATATCAATGTATCGTGGGGCGGCGGTTTACCAAACCGTATTGTTTTTAAAAAATCGACCGATGGTGGTAGTACCTGGCCTTCGCCGGTAACGGTGATTGATGCGAATGTGCAGCCTGTTAACCAGTACTACGCCAACATTCAACATGCCATTAGTTTCTCGGCGCAATTTACATCACTTGCTTGCGATCAAAGTACAGGGCCGCATTCCGGAAATTTATACTGTGTCTGGGATGATATTCGTAACGGTGCTGACAATGCCGATATTTTCTTAGCACGTTCTACCGATGGTGGCGCAACATGGAATACACAACGCATCAATAACGATACTTCGACACGCAATCAGGTGGTTCCAACGGTTGCAGTTGATCCCACAAGCGGATGGGTATATGTATCGTACCTCGATGCGCGACTGAATAAAGACAATTACGACGATACCTTGCATTATTATTTAGCATGGTCAACCGATGGTGGTGCTACATTCAACACCATTCGGGTGAGTCAAAATCCTTCGGTGTGCAGTTATATCCACAGCGATTATATGGGTATGGATGCGCATTCTGGAAAATGTGCGCTGCTTTGGGGAAGTTGCCCAGCGAGTGGCAATACACAAACGTGGTTTGCGATGGCCGATCAGACCTTTCTTTCTACAAACACGCCAGCTTTATCCAATAACGTAAACGGCCCCATGCTTTTCCCTGCTTATCCAAACCCATCGCTCGATTTTACGACATTTGATTTTGAAGTGCACCAACCAAGTGATGTAACACTTACGATCACCGATCTTCATGGACGTGTAATTCGTACTGTCATTAATGGAGAAACATACAACGCCGGAAAGCATCAAGTAAAAATTGACAATACGGCACTTAGCCTTGCAACGGGCATGTACATTGCAACAATTGCCACACCGCAGGGCATGTATAGCCGTAAGTTTTATGTGATGCAGTAAACTTCTTTTTCATGTTAAAAAACGGATGCCTGATGGGTATCCGTTTTTTTATGTCAATTCCATATTACCAGAATGTAAAGAACGATTGCATTTTAGTATATTTAGACCAACCAATTCCCCACTCATGAAACATGTTTACGCGCTTGCATTTTTTTCTTTGCTTGCTTCTACGACTACTGCGCAATTCTGCACCAATGGCGGCCCAACGACACTCATTGATTCGAATGTAGAGTCGGTTCAACTTACTGGACAAAGTGGCACCATTCAGCACACCGGATGTCCGGGTGTTCTTGGTGTTCAAGATTTAACTGCTTTAAGTACCACCTTGGTTGCTGGAAATACTTATACGCTTCAAGTACAATTTGGTACATGTGGTGGCGATTATTTGGGTGCGGGCGAAGTTTGGATTGATTACGATCAAAGCGATTATTTCGATCCGCAAGAATCGCTTGGCACTTGGGTTGGAACACCGCCCGTTCCGTTATCGGTTTTCACATTTACAGTACCTGCCAATGCGCATAATGGTACAACACGCATGCGTGTGATGCAACGCGAGGGAAGCCTTGCTCCTCCCCTAGATCCTTGTGGTTCTTACGATTGGGGTTCGGTGATGGATTTTTCGATTGTCATTACAGGCGGCTTAGATTGTTCGGCATATCCTGGTGATAGCCGCGCCGATGCGATTGTTGTTGGCGCTCTTCCTTATACACACACCAACGATAATTCATTCTGTTATACCAACAAAAATTTGGCTTATCCTTCGCCCGATGTATTTTATCGTGTTGTGCCCAGTCCGTTTTCGTATGCTATTCGAGCTTCGCTTTGTGGTTCTGGTTTCGATACATTTCTCAGCGTGATTGATAGTGCGGGTAATGTATTGAGTTATAACGACGATGCAGCATCCTGCGCGCCACAATCGGAACTTACTTTCTTGACTGCTGGAATTGATACAGCGTATGTGATTGTCGAAGGTTGGGGAATGGCACAAGGTGCCTACACATTAAATCTCACCGAAGATTTTGTTGGAATTGCTGAAAACACAAAACCTGTTTTTTCAGTATTCCCAAATCCTGCTGAAAATTATTTCGTGATCGGTGGTGCAAACCAAACAACGGTAAACGTGATCGATGTTGCTGGAAAAATTGTGTTGACGATTGCAATGTATCAAGGCGAAAAAATTTCGACCGAAACACTTGCGCCTGGATTATATTTTATCCGTATTGCGAAAGAAGAAAATGTGGTTACTCAAAAAATCATGATTGCCAAATGATAAAAAATTGTCTTCTTTTCGTTAGCGCATGGTTTCTTTTTCAATCGGCTGATGCGCAGTCGTGGGTACAGCGTACCAATTTTGGAGGTACAGGCCGCCATCGTGCCACAGGCCTTGCCATTGGCAACAAAGGCTATATTGGTCTGGGCCACGTCAATGGTGCTCAAATCAATGTGATTTATGATGATTGGTGGGAGTACGATCCTTCGTCTGATTCATGGACACAAAAAAGTAATTTTCCATATAGCCCAGGAACGTATGGTGCGGCGGCTTTCAGCACAAGTACGCGGGGGTATGTGGGCGGGGGTGCTACGTTGAGCAACCAATTTTACGAATACAATCCACAAACAAATACGTGGGTTGCCATTGCCAATTGTCCGGGCAATCCGGGCGATCAGGCTTGTTTTAGTGTCAATAACAAAGGGTATGTGATTGAAGGCAATTTACTCTGGGAATATGATGCGGGTAGTGGAATCTGGTCGGCCAAACAAAACGCACCTGTTACGTTTGGCGCTTGGTGCAGTGCATTTGCGATTTCATCGAGTGGTTTTGTAAAAAGTGGAACCTTGCTTTACGAATACAAACCTGCGCTCGATCAATGGCTTCAACGTGCTTCATTTCCGGGCATTGCAAGCAATGGTTCGTTGGCGTTTATACAAAACAACAAAGGCTATATTCTTACCGGATTTTTCGGCTCGCTCGCCAATGTAACGGATGAGGTTTGGGAATACAATCCGGGTAATAATGCGTGGACACAAAAAAATAGTACGCTCGGAACGAGCCGACGTTTTTCGGTTGGTTTTACCATCAATAACCGCGCTTATTATGGAACAGGAACAAACGGAATCAATTTCAACGATTTCTGGGAAATGGTTGACAATGTTTCTACAAATGATCTGACACCAGCAACGATCAATATACATGTGTTTCCAATTCCTGCTGTCGATCAGGTTACGTTTTCAATTGCTAGCACCGCCAATACGTTCGACTCCGACAACTGCGAAATCGTTGTATATGACTTATCGGGAAAAATCGTCGCACGTAAAAACGTTGAAAACAATTCCTGCATCATCAACCGCAAGGATTTAGCGTCAGGAGTTTACTTCTACCAGCTTCATGTTGCGGGAACTTCGATCAAATCAGGCAAACTAATTTTTAATTAAACGCAATGAAAAAATTAGTGCTCTTTCTTTTTTGTTGGCTGTCGGCACATTTGCTTGTGGGTCAGAATATGAATTTCTGGACAAAGAAAAATGATTTTGCTGGTCTTAAACGTGAACGTATGACAAGTATCACGCTCAATGACAAGGGTTACGTTGGCTTTGGTGTTGATACGAATGAAGTGGTTCACAACGATTGGTGGGAATACGATCATATACTCGATGTGTGGACGCAAAAAGCAAGTCTTCCGGCTTCTGTGCGCCGCAATGCGTGCGGGTTTGCTGCCAACGGCAAAGGGTATGTTGGCACAGGGGTTGACAGCACCGAAGCGCAAACGGGAACAGCCTTAAACGATTTTTGGCAATACGATCCGGTAACCAATAGTTGGGTGCAAAAAGCAAATTTTCCGGGCGCGGGTGGCAATGGAATTTATTTTGCAACTGCTTTTTCGATTGATGACAAAGGTTTTATTTGTTGCGGAAAACGTGGTGCTGCACTTTACAGCAAAGAAGTTTGGGAATATAAACCGACTTCGGATTCGTGGACACAGCGGGCAGATTTCCCTGGCGGCTTGCGTTATCAGTTAACCAGTTTTGTCATCAACAACACAGCGTATGTTGGACTTGGTACGGATCAAAATATTTACCGGAAAGATATTTGGGAATACAATTCAGGTGCTGATGTGTGGGTTCAAAAAAATGATTTCCCGGGCGGTGAGCGCGGATCGGCATCGGCATTTGCCTTGCGTGAGCGTGGGTTTATTTGCTTGGGCACAGATGGTGGTTTAAAAACCGATTTGTGGGAATACAATCCGTATTTCGATACGTGGACGGCGCGTGCCAATTATGGCGGCAGTGCGCGTAAAGAAGCATTTGCCTTTGCGATCGGCGATCGGGCGTATGTAGGTACTGGCGATGGTTACACGGGAAAAAAAGCAAGTGTTTACGAATACACACCTATGGACGTAATTGGTATCGAAGAAGTTTCGCCTACTGCGCTTGCGGTATTTCCAAATCCTGTAACAACTTACTTTACCATTACAACTACGCATGCAAGCATTTCATCGTACGAGTTGTGGACGGTTGATGGTAAACAGATCATGCGTAATAACGCAACAGGCAATCAAACACACTTGGCTCGTCCGAATTGTGATGCGGGTGTTTATTTGCTGCTTGCATTTACCAAAGAGCATCAGCTTGTTGGAACGCAACGTTTAATTTTTTCTGCGCTATGAACTTGAAATTAATATTTAGTCTGTTGGTGTGTGGGCCTTCGCTTTTGCTTGCGCAAGATGTATGGACTGTACGCGACTCGGTGAATGGTGCGCCCAAATCGGCTTGTGTGAGTTTTGTGGCCAATGGGCAAGGGTATTTGCTTACAGGGCGCGAAGCATCGAGTTTTACGCGCAAAATGTATTCATACGATATTTTGCAAAACGATTGGGACAACGAACAATCGCTGGGTGGCGATAATGGAAGCGGATTGAGTCGTGGATCGGCTTGTGCTTTTTCGATTGATAACAAAGGCTACATTACAACGGGCCAAGGCGACAATGCCAATTTCTTGAACGATACGTGGGAGTATGATCCGATTGCGGATGTATGGACGCAGAAAGCAGATTTCATAGGCTCGGCGCGTCGTGGTGCGGTGAGTTTTGTGATCAATGCTATTGGGTATGTGGGAACGGGCGAAGATGCGTCGGGGCTGAAAAAAGATTTTTTCAAGTTCGATCCGGTTACTAACGTTTGGGGTGTGATTGCTGATTTTGCGGGGACTCCGCGCAAAAAGGCGGTTGCGTTTTCGATGGGGAGTGTAGCGTATGTGGGTACGGGCGATGATGGTGTTTTTAGAAATGATTTGTGGGAGTATCAAGTTTTTCAAAATATATGGGTACAACGGGCAAACCTCGCGGGGGCAGCGCGGGCGGGAGCGGTGGCGTGGGTTAATTTTCCGAATGCCTACATCGCAACAGGTGAAGACATCAATTTCAATTATTCAAACGAAGTTTGGGAATACAATTATTTCAACAACCAATGGACACAACGTGCCAGCCTTCCCGCAGCAGGACGAAAAGATGCAACGGCTTTCGTCATCAATGGCATTGCATTTTTAGGAACTGGATATGATGGTACTAATTTGCTCGACGATTTTTATGCGTATCAAGGAATTGTCGGAATTGAAGAAAACACCAACCAAACAGGTGTGCATACATTTCCAAATCCAGCAACCAACGCTTTTTCAATTGCGGTTGACGCGAAGCGTATGCACGATGCTGAAATCGTTTTTTATACTGTTGATGGACGCGAAGCAAATGCGTCTTTCTCCGTTCAAAAAAATGATGCTGGATTTGTTGTTACGTCCAACAATTTAGCAAAAGGAATGTACTACTTTCTAATCCGAAATGGAGCCGACCCAAAAACATACAGCGGTTCAATTGTGTTGCATTGATTTTTTTTAATTGAACCTAAAAATCCGCCAGCACAACTGACGGATTTTTTTATGCTTTAATGCGTAGGCAAATGTCAGGAAATTGGTGATGCTTTTTTGGAGGCTTGATGGTTGACATTTTTTAATATATTTTGTATATTTGTCAACCAATCGGAATAAACGACCCAATTCATGGACATGGAAAACATCTTTGCAATCAGACTTATATCAGCCAGAAAAATGGCCGGTATATCACTTCAAGACCTTGCCGATAGGCTAGGAAATGATGTTTCAAAACAAGCATTGAATAAATACGAGCAAGGCAAAATGAAACCAGACAGCAAAGGGATGATTGCCTTGGCCAACGCATTAAATGTATCCGTAGATTATTTTTATGCTGTTCCAACAATTCAAGTGGAGCTTGAAGGAGTAGCGTTTAGAAAATATGCAAGCAAGTTGTCTAAAGTAGATGATATGGCTATTCGCGAAAAAGCGAAAGAGAATTTTGAACGTTATTTTGAATTGGAGGAGATTCTACACTTGAATGAGAAAAACGATTATTTCGTTTTTAATCATGAAATTAAAACGGCTGAGGATGCAGAAGAAGCGGCTAGGCAATTGCGTACAAAATGGAAATTAGGCTACGATCCTATTCCTGATGTTGTAGAAATGCTCGAAGACAAAGGCTATAAAGTAATTGACATTGATGGCCCATCGGGTTTTGATGGCATGAAAGCAAGCATTGGGAATAAAAAAGTAATCGTACTCAAAAAGACCAAGGATATTGATAAAGATGATATTGTTCGAAAACGATTTACGGCATTGCACGAATTGGCGCATCACGCTTTAGTTTTTCCAAAAGCTATGAACCATAAAGACGAAGAAAATCTTTGCCATGTTTTTGCCTGCGCGGTTTTGTACCCCGAGGATATGGCGCGTAAAGAGTTGCACAAAGAACGATTCCACTTTTATGAAAAAGAATTGATCATCATCAAAGAGCGTTGGGGAATTTCGTTTTCCGCTATTTTTTACAGGGCCAATCGTTTGGGAATTTTAAATGATTATGTGCTGAAAAAATTCAATATTGGCTTTAAAAAAAGAGGCTATCATCTTCCCAACGCAGAACCTGGTAGGTTTAGAAGCAAAGAAAAACCAACGCGCATGGAACGCCTCGTTTATTTGGGATTGGCAAAAGAGGTATTGACAATCAACGAAGCAGCTTTCTTTGCAGGAATAAGTTCGTGGAAGCTTCGAGAACAAATGCAGTTAATGGTATGAAATTAATTATTACAGATGTGAGTGTGCTTTTTGATCTTTATCACATAAAAGTGCTGCCCGATTTTTTTGCTTTGGATGTAGAAATTTGCATGACCGTATTTGTTTATAATGAAATTGTACAGCAACAGCAATTAGACGAATTTGAAATGTTTAAACGAATGCAGAAACTAACTATTTTGGATTTGTTGCCCGAAGAAGAAGAGCAGGTTCTCAATTTTCAAACGAAAAGAAATTTAAAATCAATACCTGACAAAACGATGCTGTGGAAAGCCATTAACCTAAAATGTCCACTACTTACCTGCGATGAGAAATTACGAAAAGAGGCCATCGACAATGGGATTGAAGTTCATGGCAGTATCTGGGTATTGACCGAATTAGAAAAACAAAAGATCATTAGCAAACAAAAGGCGATTGCGTTGTTGGAGCAACTGAAAACTGTTAATACACGTCTGCCTTTTGCTGAAATAGATAAGCTAATTAAGCACTTAAAAATGAATTGACCAATGAGGATAAAAACTACGAAAAGCACATACAACAATAACTCATCGTATATTTTTTTATGCTTTAATGCGTAGGCAAATACCCAACGATCCTTCCCAACTATTCCCAACATAAGGACTACTCATGTTAAATTCTTCGTTGAATGGAAAATAAAATGGATGCGCAATTTTTGCATGAATACCTAATCGACCTTGATACGGAAACCATTGAATGCCGGTGTGAATAGCAAAACCAACAACATAGTATTTATTTTCGCCATCGACTTCGGTATCGAAATCGCCGCGACGGTTGTGATAGAACAAGGTTTGATGCTCGAACATTTGCATGCCCGTTAAATCGGCACCGATGTATAAACCACTCAATCTTCGATCTACGTTATTTGCGCTTAAATAATAGGCATATCCCAAACGCGCCAAGACTCCACGATACGTTGTTTTTGTTCCTTCTAAGTAGGAATTTGATGGTAAAACAAAAGGATAAGCCTTTAATGTTTTGCTGTTGTTGACGAGTAACTTGGATTTGTACGAAGGCATTTCGCCATCCGATAAATGTTGCTCATCCCAGCCCATTTTTTCGCCACCGCCAATCGAAAAACTCACCGCAGCGCGTCTGATGGAATGCTCGTATGTGAAACAAAGGTATTGCTTACGAATTCCGGCATGCTGCTCTACACGAAATGCGTGTTGTTGGCGTTGCGCAGTAGCAAGAAGTGGAAATAGCAGGAAGAGCAAAAAGAAATGGGGACGCATAAAAATTGTATTGAACTATTCAAAGAAGGGACAAATTTCTCTTTTATTACGGTTGAAATGTAAAAGCGATAATACCTTTTCGTTAAATGGCAGCCGTAATCCGATAAGTGGTTAAGACCAACATTAAAATTTCCTTTTTACATTTGAGAAACAGACAAAAACATGGCGCGAATCATTGATCCCATAAAAATTAGTCTTGCTGATTTTCGGCGTATTCCGGGTGTTGGCAAAAGTATTGCGCAGGATTTTATCGACATGGGTTTTACCAGTACAACACAATTGCGCGAGCAAGATCCCGAAAAACTTTATACGGATTTCATGAAGTTGCGCGGCTGTTATGTCGATCGGTGTATGCTTTATGTTTTCCGATGCGCGGTATATTTTGCCACAGAAGAAACACATGAGCAAGAAAAATTGAATTGGTGGTATTGGAAAGACAAACCCTACACGCCATGAACGAAATTATTTTCTCTGAACTTGTCAAGTCGGAAGCGTTTCCTGATTTGAAAATTGTGCAGCAAGAATCGTGTTTGTATTGCATCTCATCGCCCTTGCGTGCAAACGACACGCATTGTCCGGTCTGTTTATTTCCACAACAAGGAAGCGAAGCCGAGAAACATGATTTTGTTGCGCCCCGCCGCGAAAAGGCCGCCCTCCACGAACGGTACGAAAACAATATTGGGCTGGCCCAAACTTTTTTACAAGTCATGGCCGGTACACAACTCGTAAGTATTTTCTTTCACCTCAAAGGAGCACATCCCGATTATGTTGGTGCTGGAATCGTTGGTGTTGTTGCCCTTGTGTGTTTTATCCTGTTCTTCCTTTCCAAAAAATATCCAGCCCCTGCTCTACTCGCAGCAACAGTAGTGGTCTTGGTTTCAAACCTCGATTTGCTTTTGGCCTACAATTTGACTTGGACAATCAGTTTCCTCATCATACGCCTGATGATGCTCATTTCCTTCATCAATGGAATTTGGTCGTATTACAAAGCCGTGGCCATAGAAAAGGAACTCGCTATTCATCCGCGCTTGCTTGAATGGCGAATGAATTAAAGCATCATACTAAACGTTTACTAAGCCAAATTTTTCGGTAGCCATTTCTTCAATCGCAGTTCCGATTGAAAGGCAAGCTGTTGCCGCAGGAGATGGCGCATTCAAGACATGAATGGCGTTGCCATTGGCTTCGATTTTAAAATCATCGATCATACTTCCTTCTGGCCCCAAAGCCATGGCACGCACACCACAACGGCTAGCAACAATATCGTCGCTTTCGAGTGTTGGAATCAGTTTGTGTAACCGTTTCAAGAAATAATTCTTAGAAAACGCGCCACGGTATTCGTCTAAACCGAAGCGCCAATGTTTACCAAAAAATTTCCAAGTACCACCAAACGTAAAGGCTTCGGCGGTGTCTTTGAAACTAAATGCTGTTTTGGAATAGCCTTCGCGTTTGAATACAAAAACTGCATTCGGTCCACATTCTACACCGCCATGAATCATGCGTGTAAAGTGCACACCTAAAAACGGAAACTGCGGATTGGGAACAGGATAAATTAAATTGCGCACTTTGCTTCTGCCCTTCTCTGTCAAATCGTAATAATCGCCGCGGAAACCTACAATAGCCGCATCACTTTTTTGTCCTTCTTTTTTGGCAATGCGATCGCTTTGCAATCCGGCGCAGGTAACAATGTGTTTGGCCGAAAATGTTCCGCGATTGGTAATGATCTCTGTGCGATCTTGGTGATGCACAAAATTTTTCGCTTCGGTATTCAAAAAGACTTTGCTCTGAAATTGATTTTCGAGCAATTCGCCCAGTTTCACTGTTACGCCAGGGAAATCAATAATTCCGGTACATCCCACCCAAATTCCGCCAATACTCTCGCAGTACGGTTCAATTTCTTTGATGCGTTTGCTATCGATCAATTCAATGTCTTCGACGCCATTGGCTTGGCCATTGGCAAATACTTTATGCATGTGTGGCAACTCACTTTCGTCTGTTGCAGCAATAATTTTTCCGCAAATATCGTGTGCGATTTTATGGTCTTTGGCAAATTGCACCAATTCGCGGCGGCCCTCAACACAATTCTTCGCCTTCCAAGAACCGGGCTTGTAATAAATGCCCGAATGAATGACACCGGAATTATGTCCAGTCTGATGTGGCGACAAGCGATCTTCCTTTTCAAGCAAGGCAATTTTTAGATGCGGATGGCGCAAATTGATTTTATACGCTGCTGCAAGCCCAACACAACCGCCGCCCACGACGATTACATCAAAATGTTGTTTTTCTGTTGACACGGGAATGGATATTCGAAGTGAGTATTTTTTCTGAGGCCAAAATTACGGATTCGGATGGAAATGCGGGTATTTTTTTGTGCCTGTCATCTCTTTACTGGATTCATCTTGCATCTAAATTAAAAGCCATTTTACCTTTCGATAAAATGGCTCCAAGTACAAAATCAAATACACACTCGCTTACTTCACCAACAAACGTTGCGTTCCAATGGTTTCGTGCTTGTAAGTCAATTGCACAAAATACATTCCTGCAGCCAAACCTTCGCGGTTAAGTTGTATGGTTTGTCCACTTGTTTGCTCGCGCTTCATTACTTTTCCTTGCACATCAACAACCGTTACCTCAAGCACATCTGAAAAATTTTCAGACCACGAAATGGTTGTTAGATCAACCATCGGATTGGGATAAACGGAAACTGTTGTAGCGTGTGTCAATTCGTTTACACTCACTGGCGGACTCAATTCCCACCAATCGTCAAAATAACCGAGGTCGTAGCCTAAACCAAAATACGCTTTGCCCGTTGGCAAACCAACAGCCACTGCATTGGCCCGCGCAGAGCCAATGAAATCGCCTATGGAAGTCCACATATTTGTAGTTGGATCGTAGCTCCAAAAATCGCGGCGGTTGGCCAACGTATTGTCATAACCACAACCGATATAGCCTTTCCCCACAACTTCAAAATAAGCAGTTCCATAACGCGGCGTACCACCAAATGGTGCTTTCATTGTCCATGTATTATTTGCAGGATCGTACTCGTAAAAATCATTTTTAAACGTACCATCATCGCCTGTTCCCACATACACTTTGGTGCCAATGGTAAACGCCGCTGCAAGTCGTCGTGGGGTTCCTGCAAAATTGGCTTTAGCAGTCCATGTGTTTGCAATGGGATTGTATTCCCACCAATCTTTCTTCAACGCATTGGTTGCGTCTTGTCCAAGTCCAACATAGCCTTTGCCATTGATGGCAACTGCAACACCCGCGCGCCGACCACCCGCAGTAAACGATTGTTTCTGTGTCCACGTATCTGCAATCGGATCGTATTCCCACGTATCGTCAAAATACGGATTCGCGCCCTGCCCGCCAACAATATAGCCTTTGCCGCCTGTTGCAAAACTCATGGCCACATTGCGACCAAGACCAGACCCCGTAACGCCACCTAAACTCGTTTTCTGATCCCAGCTATCTGTTGTGGCATCATATTCCCAAACGCTGCGTTTGTAGCCACCGCTATCGACACCCAGCGACACATAAACTTTATCGTTGATGGCAAAAATGGACGAAGCCGAACGCGCACTTCCTTCAAAGGTTGCTTTTTGATACCAACCCGGTTGCGCCAACAAGGAGCATGAAGAAGCGAGCAGTACAATTCCAGAGAAAATATTTTTTTTCATAATCAGGGTTTATCGAACAATGAATTGCGTTTGTTTTTGTAGGCCCGTTTCGTTGCGCAAAACGCATACATACATGCCTGCTGCAAGTGCGTGTGTGTCTATGCGTACGCGTGTTTGCGTGGAAACAGCAGTACGCAAGACTTCGCGGCCATCTATGGCATACACCACAACTTGAAGTGCTGATTGGTCTGCGACATCGGGAATCGCTAAAGAAATTTCGTCTGTGGCCGGATTGGGGAAAACAGCAAACGTTTCAGCATTTGCGTATTCATCTACGCCAATGATGTATTGTTGATACTGCCAAAAATCGCGACGGCTACCCGAAGCCCCTTTTCCGGTGCCAATGTAAGCCGCGCCGTTGATCACAAATCCGGCTGCCGAACGTCGCGCGCCACCATCAAATGGCGCTTTAATCATCCAACTATTATTGATCGGATCGTATTCCCAAATTTCGTCTTTGTAGCCACCATCTGTTCCCAGTGCCGCATAGCCTTTCTGACCAATGGCAAAACCCGTACAGCCAAAACGTCCTGAGCCGGGCAACGAAGCGCGAACCGTCCATGAATTTAAAACCGGATCGTACATGTAAAAATCTTGCCGAAGAATATCTTCGTCTGTTCCCGTACCCACATACGCTTTTCCGTTGAGCACAAACGCGCACATGCTGTACCGTTCGCCTCCCAGGTAATTTGCTTTCAGGGTCCAAGTATCGTTTTGTGGATTGTATTCCCAAAGTTGATCGCTGTAATTTGAATTGCCCAATTTACCGCCACAGGCATAGCCTTTTGACCCAATGGCAAAACCCGTACAGAAATAAACACCAGCACCCGGAACAGGAATATCGGCTTTGATTGCCCATGTATTTGTAACCGGATCGTATTCATAAAAATCGTCCATTTCGGTTCCTAAAAACGATTCAGCCGCATCGATTCCAAAACCAACATAGCCTTTGTTGCCAATCACAAAAGCCGTCGCATCGCGTCTTCCAACGCCAGGCAAACTTGCTTTCTGAACCCAGAGATCAGAACCCGGATCGTATTCCCACAAATCGTTCAACACATTGTTGGCCGTGTCTTCGCCCGTTCCGATATAGCCGCGATTACCAATCGAAAAGCCAATTCCGCGCGAACGTTTTGTACCGCCAAAAGCTGCTTTACTTTCCCACGAATTTTGTGCTTCGAGCGAAATTGCGCCAAAAACAAAACACCAAATTAATTGATAGATCAAATACTTTTTCATAGCCGTTAATGAATCAAAAGTTTTTGTGTGCCGGTTTTGCCATTCGCTGTATAAATCCGAAGCAGATACATGCCAGCCACAAGATCGCCGCGTTCAAATGCATATAGGTTGCGTTGAACAATATTTTCGGACCGAATCAATTTCCCATCGAGGCTCAACAATTCGAACGTCCAGTCTGCATCTTCGTCAATCCGAATTTCGGCACGGTCTGTAATTGGATTTGGACTCACAGTAAAATTCAAGACCTGATTTGTAGTTTCAGGAATATCGGAGATGGTTCCAAATTCCCAAAAATCTTGATAGTTGATGCCGCTTGTGCCCGTTCCCGCATACGCACGATTACCGATGGTAAAAGTGGTCAAGTAACGTCGTGCTGCGCCACCAAAATCGGTAACCTGCACCCAGGAATTATTGGTCGGATTGTAGGCCCAAAAATCTTGGTAATTATTTCCACTCGAAAAATCATCGCCCGTTCCTACATAACCGATGCCGTTTAGCTCAAATGCAGCGGCTTCCATGCGCGGCAATCCGGCGAGGTTGGCTTTAGCCGTCCATTGGTTATTGCTTGGGTTGTATTCCCACCAATCGCCAGTATTTCCCCCAACATCGCCAGTTCCCACATAGCCTTTGCTGTTGATGGCGATACCAACAGCAGAAGTGCGTCCCTGTCCAGGAAAAGCGGCTATCGGCGACCAAGTATTATTGCCCGGATCGTATTTAAAAAAATCGGCGTAATAAGAACCTGTGCCCACATAGCCAAAGCCATTGAGTGTAAACGCCACCGCGCCGCGCCGCGCCGAACCCGGTAAGGAAGCTACTTGCACCCAATTGTTATTGACTGGATCGAATTTCCAAAAATCGGTGTGTAGCACTACATTTGGATCGCGGCCTGTACCGACGTATATAAAATTACCAATGGTAAATGCCACCGCATGGTAGCGCAAGCCGCCTCCATAATTGGCTTTCTGCGTCCATGTATCGCTGCCGGGGTCATATTCCCACCAATCGTCGTACAAAATATCGACAACAGCATTGATGTGGCCAAGGCCCAAGTAGCCGCGATTGCCAACCGATGCGCCACTTGCGCGGTGCCGGCCTGTTCCGGAAAAAGTTGCTTTTTGCACCCAACCGTATTGTGTTTGTGCATCGAGCACACAACTGAGCAGCAGCAAGAAAAGTAAAAGCGTATGTTTTCGCATGGGAAACTACTTAGGGTTTAATGTTCAGGCTATCTAATTCGGCCAACGAGATGGTTGGTAAGCCCATTCCGGCGCGCATTTTCAGGGCTGCGAGGTCGCCAACGCGTTGGGCATCGGCTTGTGTTTTGAATGGGTTATTTCCGGCAATGGCGGGAATGTGTGGTTGGTGAATGGATCGTTTTCCGTCCACATATAAATCATATCCCCAACCCGTTAGTTGATTTGTGCTATCGCGCACTTCAAAGGTTTTGGCTTCGATAAGGGGTGTTTGGGCTTGTGGTTTCTCAACAGCAACAGGCGTTGAATCGCCTTGCTGGTTTTGCTCATGGGGCGATGAACATGCGAAAACAAGTGGCAATACGAAAAGAAATAATCCGCGACTTGCGGAAAAGAGGAATATCGGGTTCACTGAGGTTGACTTTAGCTTACAACTTTACATTAAATTAATGTAAGATACAAGACTTTACTTTGGGGCAAAACTCAGAATGGTTGTTTTAGAGTTTGTTTAAATTTCATCCTTTACGTTTGTTATGCGCCTTTTTGCACCATAACAATTCTCAATCCCGATGCTTCGGTACAAAATTTAAACAGGCTCTTAGAAATAAAAAACGGTTGAACTATTTGCATAGAACAACCGTTTTTTTGTCGGGATGGCGGGACTCGAACCCACGACCCCCAGCACCCCATGCTGGTACGCTACCAACTGCGCTACATCCCGAACAAATTACCGTTTCGGACGTTTCAGAAACGGGATGGCAAATGTAAGAACTTTTCAGATTCTTCCAATTTGAACATTTTAACTGAAGTATTTTACAAGGAAACGAAAAACTCAAAAAAAGTTTCCGTAGTTTTGTGCGCATTTTTTAATTGACACTTATGACCAAATCATCCTGGTTCTTCCTTGCCTTGTTCCTGATCTTCACGATTCAGGCTCGGGCACAACAACCAACCAAGCATACACTTAGCGGCTACATCAAAGAAGCGGCAACGGGCGAAGCCATTATTGGCGCAACGGTTTCGATTCGCGAGCCGTTGAAAGGAACGGCCACCAACACATACGGTTTTTATTCGTTGACGGCGGATCAAGGCGAATATGAATTGGTGGTGAACTACATCGGTTTTGAGCCACATGTTCAGAAAATTGTGCTTGATAAAGACATTCGGTTGGATGTGAGCATGAAACCGAAATCGACGGAAACGAATACGGTTGTGATTGAGGGGGAGCGTACCGACGGCAATGTTACGGATGTGCGCATGAGTGTGAATAAGTTGGACATGAAAGATGTGAAGCAGATTCCGGCATTTTTGGGCGAAGTGGATGTGTTGAAAACGATTCAGTTATTGCCGGGTGTAAAAGGTTCGGGCGAGGGCAATTCGGGCTTTTATGTGCGGGGGGGCGGGCCTGACCAAAATTTGATTTTATTGGATGAGGCTACGGTTTATAATGCGGGACATTTATTCGGTTTTTTCAGTGTGTTTAACGGCGATGCAATTAAAGACATCAGTTTGACCAAAGGGGGAATGCCGGCACAATATGGTGGGCGACTTTCATCGGTGCTTGATATTACGATGAAGGAGGGCAACAACCAACGGTTTGATGTGGATGGTGGTATTGGTGTTATTTCTTCGCGGCTAACGGTGCAAGGGCCAATCAAAAAAGATACGTCGTCGTTTATTATTTCGGCGCGGCGTACTTACATCGATGTGTTGATGAAACCATTCATTGCCGATACATCGCCGTTTAGTGGTTCGGGCTATTATTTCTACGATTTGAATGCGAAATTCAATTGGAACATCAACGAGAAGAATCGCATTTTTGTAAGCGGGTATTATGGCCGCGATGTGTTTACGTACAACGATAATAATTCGGAATTTAAAGTGAGTATTCCTTGGGGAAATGCGACCACATCATTGCGTTGGAATCATTTGTTTGGACCAAAATTGTTCATGAACAATACGTTTGTGTTTAGCGATTATAAATTTTCGTTTGGGGCGGAGCAAGATGGGTTTGCGTTTAAACTCTTTTCGGGAATTCGTGATTTCAATTTTAAAAATGATTTCAGTTGGATTCCCAATAACAAACATTATGTGCGATTTGGATTAAACTACACGTATCATATTTTCACACCAAACAATGCGTCGGCACGGTCAGGCGATACCGAATTTAATCTGGGAGGAAAAGTCGAATTGTATGCACACGAACTGGCGGTATATATTGGCGATGATTGGGATGTAACCGATCGTTTACACATCAATTATGGGGTGCGGTATTCGTACTTTATGCAGGTTGGTCCTTTTAACCGATACAAAACAGATGTTACGGGTCGTGTGATTGATACGGTTTCGTATAGCCGTGGCGATAAAGTGGCTGATTATGGTGGCTTGGAGCCGCGCCTTGGTGTGCGTTTCCAACTGGATGAGGTATCTTCTATCAAAGCGTCTTTCACACAGAATTATCAATATGTACACATGGCAACCCTTTCACCCATTTCGTTGCCAACAGATATTTGGGTTCCTTGTTCCGATTTGGTTAAACCTCAATTGGCTCGGCAATATGCGGCTGGTTATTTCCGAAATTTCAGAAACAACATGTTTGAATCTTCGGTGGAAGTGTATTATAAAAAAATGGAAAATCAGGTTGATTTTGCGCCAGGTGCTTTGCCCGAAGACAACGTTGGAAACAATACGGATAATAATTTCGTCTTTGGAACGGGCGAATCGTATGGTGCTGAATTTTTCTTTAAAAAACGTACCGGAAAATTAACCGGATGGATTGGTTATACGCTTTCGTGGACAACACGTAGTTTTCCTGACATTGAAGATGGGCGTGTGTTTTATGCGCGCTACGATCGCCGCCACGATGCCTCGTTTGTGGTAACATACGCGCTGAATGAGCATTGGTCGTTTGGTGGGGTTTGGGTTTACGGCACAGGCAATGCGATTACACTTCCAGTTCAACGTTATATCATTGAAGGTAATATTGTGAACGAGTATGGTCCGCGCAACAGTTTTCGCATGGCGCCATATCATCGCATGGACCTTGCGGCAACGTACACCTGTCGCGAGCGAAAATTATTTTACCGCATTCCTTTCCAAAGCAGTTGGAATTTTGCGGTGTATAATGTGTACAACCGCATGAATCCGTATTTCATTTTCTTCGATAATGATGGAAGCATAGCGGAGGGTAATTTAACCATCACCGCAAAGCAAGTTTCGCTCTTCCCTATTCTACCTTCAGTAACTTGGAATTTTAATTTCTAATCGGCCATGAAAAAACTCATCTTTCTTTTCGCCAGTATTTCGCTCTTGGTTTCATGCAGCAAAGAAATTACCATTGACCTTCCCGAAGTCAAACAAAAAATTGTGGTTGATGGGGGTATTGTTACAGGCGAATACGCGCTTGTTACGTTGACTTGGAGCGCAGGCTATTTCGATCCGGTTGACTCTGCGGCGCTTTCCAACAGCATCATTTCAAACGCGCTCGTGATTGTGAGCGATGGTGTACAAACAGATACCTTGCAGCCTCAATTGGATTTCAACTACATTGTGCCACTCGTTTACAAAGGCAGTGTGATTACAGGACAAGTGGGCCGCACGTATTCCATTTCCATTACCGTTGGCAATGAAACGGTTACGGCATCAACGACCATTCCGAATCCAGTTCCGCTAGATAGTGCATGGTTTGAAGTTGAACCGGACAAAGACAGTCTTGGTTTTATGTGGGCGCGCATGAGCGATCCGCCTGCAAACGGAAACGGCTATCGTTGGTTTACCAAACGCATTGGCGAAGATGTGCGTTACTTGCCTCCTTTTGGTTCTGCGTTCGATGATAAATTCATCAACGGAACGAGTTTCGATTTTGCCTTCAACCGTCCACGCAGCAGCGATCCGAATGCGCCAGAAGATGAAACAGAACGGGGCTATTTCAAAATTGGTGATGTGGTCGCTATCCGCTTTGCATCAATCGGACAGAATGAAGTCAATTTTTTTAGTTCTTATGAAACCGAGTTGAGCAACAATGGCAATCCGTTTGCTTCACCGGGCGTAGTAGAATCTAACATTGAAGGCGGTCTTGGCATTTGGTGCGGTTATGCGGCAAGTCAAGACACGGTTATTTGTCAATAATTTTAGAGCCTGTTTAAAATTTGTTTTTGAGAATTGTTATGATGGCTTTTTGTGCTAGACGAGGCGCATTTTGCAGGCCATAGTGGAGCGACTACGGTCAAAAAATGCAACGAAGTATAGCGCAAAAAGACGCATAACAAAATCAAAGGATAAAATTTAAACAGGCTCTTAAACCGAATGCGGACATCTTCCGTACATTTGCATGCTTATGAACACACCAGAACACGTACACTGCCTGATCATTGGATCGGGTCCGGCGGGCTATACCGCTGCTATTTACGCTGCACGCGCCGATTTGAAACCACTCATGTACACCGGAATGGAACAAGGTGGCCAATTGATGCAGACAACGGAAGTTGAAAATTATCCGGGCTACCCCAACGGCATCAAAGGGCCTGAGATGATGCATGATTTTCTCGAACAAGCCAAACGCTTTGGAACGGATGTGCGTTTTGGGATGGCGACCAAAGTAGATTTTACGGGTCCTGTTCATAAAGTATGGATTGACGATAACATCGAAATTCATGCCGATACAGTTATCATTGCCACAGGTGCTTCGGCCAAATGGCTCGGATTAGATTCTGAAAATAAATACAAATCTATTGGCGGCGTTTCGGCTTGTGCGGTTTGCGACGGTTTCTTCTACCGTGGTAAAGATGTTGCGATTGTTGGTGCTGGCGATACGGCTTGCGAAGAAGCAACATACCTCGCGAAGTTGTGCAAAAAAGTATATATGATTGTTCGTCGCGGCGAAATGCGTGCTTCAAAAGCCATGCAACACCGCGTACTCAATACACCAAACATTGAAGTGATTTGGAACGCTGAAACCAAAGAAATTCTTGGCGACGAAAACGGTGTAACGGGTGCAATTATCCACATCGACAAAACGGGCGAAGATCGTAAACTCGACGTGTATGGTTTCTTCGTAGCCATCGGCCACAAGCCCAATACCGATATTTTCAAGGGTTGGCTCGATATGGATGAAACGGGTTATATCATTGCGGTTCCGGGAACAAGCAAAACAAAAATTGAAGGGGTGTTTGCTGTTGGCGATGCACAAGATAAAATTTACCGCCAGGCGGTTACTGCAGCCGGAAGTGGTTGTATGGGCGCATTGGATGCGGAGCGTTATTTAGCGGCGAAGGGAATTCATTAAAAATTCCCAATGCTTCAAAGCATAGATTTCTAAAACTAGCTTCTAATTTCTTAATTAAAAAAACGGGCGAAAATTTCGCCCGTTTTTTTGTTTTGTAGTTGCTAAATGTAAATCGTTTCTACACAGAAGCACTTCCTAAAAACGCCGTCATGTACTTAACGCCCGAATTATATAAATCTGTTTTTTGCTGATCTGTCAGTCCGAAATTGGTTGCCGATATGCCCAAATTATCAATATTCACCGTCCGCTTCTCGTCGGCAGGATCTTGAAAATAATTGATGTTTTGTGCATTCAGGATGGTGTCGAATGTTGTTCTTACATAATCAATCAAATGATCGTAGCCCAGATTGCTTGGTGTTGGTGTATTGTTGATGTTCGTGAGAAAACAACCTAAGGTTTGCGGATTTGGTACGCCACCAACATCAAACGCACGGATCGGATAATTGTACACCATGCCACCATCAACATAAATGTGATTGTCGGGATTGTTGTTTGAAAACTGCCACGCGCGGAAGAAAAGCGGAATTGACATGGAAGCACGCACCGCTTCGGCCACCGGAACATTCGGCGTTGTTGCAAAAGAAAATTCTTTTACGTTTTGGATGTTTAAATCAGATGCAAAAACATGCAAATCGAGCATCCCTGCATTTTTAAAATCGGCGAATGTTGCTGTTGATGCCAAGCCTTTATTGGTAATGCGTGTTTGCATCCATTCCAAAAATGCGTCGCCTTCGTACAAACCGTATTTTGTCGCAACACGAAGTGGATTGAATTTATCTTCAAACGATTTAAAATCGGTTGCTTGCACAATGCTGAGAATTTCAGCCGCATTGTAACGAAGTGCCACAAGAGCTGCCGTTATGGCTCCTGCCGATGTTCCGGCTACGCGCTGAATTTGTCCTAAAATATTGTGTTGCTCGAGTACTGTTAATGCCCCGGCGTAGGCAATGCCAAGGACACCACCACCTTTAAAAACTAAATTTTCATACGAGTTTGTCATATCTTTTTTTATTTTGTTTAATCAAAAGTATATGATACTTGTTTATCTCAATTACATTTATTTAAAATTCACAGCAAATCAAGGGGTAACACTATATGTAAAGCATCTGAAAAAATTCAGTACACCAAAAAATTCGCATATTTACAAGTCATAGATATAATTACTCATGCGCTATTTCTTCCGCATCCTTCTTTTCCTTTACGTTCTGTGCAGCAAACCACTTGCAGCACAAACAAACGTGAGCATTTTTCCAAATACACTGTATGCGCCAGTAAATATCCATTTCACGCCCGGTGTTTTTTATGTTCCCAAAACCAATGTGGCGCATGCCGATTTTATGGGCAACGGCATTCATCAAAATTGTATCCGTACCAATGTGATCGAAAGTGCCTTGAACAACACCGCAGATTTACCGTCATGTCTGGCCTTGCTCAGTACCGTTCAAACCGATTTGCAAAATTTATCGGGCAAATGCGATAAGCTGATTTTTATTTTCGAGAAAATGCCGGCATGGTTGAGTAGTTCTTCTGACGGATCGCCCGCAACTACGCCCGGCTGGTATGTACTCAACACCAAACCACCTGCAAACTGGAACACCTGGCAAACCGTTGTCGATAGCATCACCCGAAAACTCGTAACGCAATTCGGAATCAGCAATGCCTATTTTGAAGTTTGGAACGAACCCGACATCGGTTCTTGGACGGGAACAATGGCAGAGTATTTTGAATTGTATAAACGCACGTATGCTGGTGTAAAAGCGTCGAACAACCAAAATCGAGTTGGTGGTCCTGCGGTCAATGGCTGGGCCAATAATATTTATTGGAAACCACCGTATGGCCATCTCACAAGCACACAGGTCGATTCGTCGTTGATGTTTCAGTTAATTGATTCTGCAGTTGTTTGGAATAAAATTCCAGATTTTGTTTCGTGGCATAGTTTCAGTTTAACATATCACGAATTTCAACAAGCTGCGTTTTATTTACAGCTCAAAACCAACACGCTAGCCATTCCTGCCATTCCTCAAATCGTGAGCGAATGGAATGCGCCATCGGTCGTGCGCGATAGCCGCTTGGCGTCGGCATTCATGCTGAAAGGCCAGTTGGAACTTTCGCGTACAAGCATTGCCAACAATGCGGTTGCGGCATGGCAAGATTTTTCGCAGAGCATCAATGAGTTTCATGCCGATTATGGGTTAATCACGTACGGCGGTATTCACAAACCAGCATACAACAGTATTTTGCTCTCGCAACAACTGCGCGGCATGACGTGTAACATGACTGCGTTTTCGCATTTCGATGGCATGGCATCGGTAGTCAACGATACATTATTTGTTTTACTTAGCAATTATGCGCCGCCACCATTTCTCGAAGCGTTTAATCATACCTTGTTTGTTGGTCAATGGAACGCCAATCAATTAGATAGCGCAGGCTACATCGACATCCTGGCCAATTCGTTTACGCATCTCGATTCGATTTATCGCGGCCTCATTACACTTGCGGGCAATGATGCACTTGAACTCGACATCAATGCCGCAATCCCTGTATATCAACATTACGATTCTCTCGCTACTGGCCCGCGCACATTTGTACTCAACACCAATTTTTCGGGCAATTATTCGGCGCAACTTTTCGTGGTCGATTCAACGACAAACAACATGCAGTACCGCTACGATTCATTACGCGCTGCAGGTTATACACAGAACAATGCGATTGCAGCCATTCTTCCCAATCAAAGCCTGAGCAGTTCGTCCGTTATGTTTAACAATGGACAATACACCATTTCGTTACAGCCCAATGACGTGTGCTTGTTCAAAGTCAATATCCCAGGTTTATCAAGCATCGAAGAACCAACGCAAAACGCATTTTCTTTTTTCCCTAATCCGGCGCAAGACAAGTGTGTTGTTACATTTCAGCATATACAAACACCAAGTGGTATGCTTGAACTTTATGCTGTGGATGGAAAATTGGTGCAAACCATTCCGGTAACGGCTTCGCAAATAACTATCACAACGGCAAATTTAGCTTCCGGCATTTACTTTATGCGTTGGACTGGCGCTCCACAAGGGTTTCAGAAGGTAATCAAGCAGTAAAGCAGTATTATTTTTTAGGAAATTGCGCTTGTACACGAAACAAATTCGCAGACAATTCGTATTTTTCATGTCGAAACCGGATATACTTATGCGCATTTCTTTTATCATCGTTATTTTATGTTTCTGCCTGACAGCGGAAGCACAAATTGGCGTACAAAAAAACACACAAACAACATATCTGTTTGAACAGGTATATGATTCCGCTACTGGAATTTTTATCTACGAAAAACTGAACAAACAAATGGGTGGCGATTCTACGCGTTATACACCCAAAGGCTACTCGGCACAAAATACGTGGGAAGATTATTACAAGAGTGGAAAATTATTGCATCGCGGTTATTACATCGACGGGCAACTCAAGAGTTATAAAAATTACTACGAGAATGGCCAAGAAGAACGCAACTTTCACATGGTTGATTACTTCCGCTATCAAATGACCTTGTATTACGACAATGGGCAATTGCGTTCGGATATTGTTTATTACAACGGCGATCCTGAAACAACAAAAGAATATTACGCCAACGGTAATCCCGAATTTATCGAAGAAATGGCGAAGAAAAACGAGTACCTCATCTTGCGTCAGTTTTACTACGAAAACGGAAAGCCGCAAAACACAATGGAATTGCTCGATAAGAAGAAAAAAACATACGTGGTTAAAGAATACTACGAAACAGGCTACATGCAAACCGAAGGCCAGATGAAATACTACGAAGAACTTGACAACTACATGAAAGAAGGCATTTGGAAAGTATATGACGAGGCCGGAAGATTAATTGCTACCGAAGAATACACACGCGGCCAACTCATCGAAGAAAAGAAATTAAATTAACACATACACACATGGGGTTCTGGTCAGATCTTGGAAAAGGATTTTCTGCACACATCAAAGCACTTGAGTTTATTGCCAAACATAGTTTGTGGCTCTATTTCATTTACCCCATTGCCATTGCGGCACTCTTATACCTCGTTGGCTTCGTTTCATTCTTCGCCTTGGGCGGCATGCTTGGCGACAAAGTGGTCGATTGGATTGGACTGAGTCCAGACGATGCGGGGTGGCAAGGATTTCTTGCTGGCATAGCGCATATCGTAATCAGCACAAGTTTCAAAATGTTGATGTGGTATATTTTGGGTACTTACATGAAATACATTGTGCTCATTATTTGTTCGCCAATTTTGGCCTTACTTTCTGAGCGTGTAGATGAAATCATCAGTGGCAATACCTATCCGTTTAATCTTGGACAATTTTTATCCGACATCATGCGCGGCATTTTGGTGGTGTTCCGAAATTTGTTTATCGAAACGGGCATTATGATTTTCTGCATGTTTATTTCGTTCATCCCAATTTTGGGTTGGGTGCTGAGTATTTTCACGATTCCAACAAAGTATATTTTCAGTTGTTATTTCTTAGGATTTAGCATGATGGATTATACCTACGAGCGCCGCAAAATGAGTATTTCGCAAGGTGCGGCATTTACACGCAAACACAAAGGCATTGCCATTGCCAACGGATTTGTGTTTCAAATTTTATTGCTCATCCCAATTCTGGGCATGAGTCTTGCGCCCGTAATATCGTGTGTTGCGGCAACACTTGCTGTACTTGAAGCCGATGCCGAAGACAAACAAGCCGAACAATTGCGTCAGCAACAATTACAACAACAAGCGCAGCACTACCACCAAGCACAACAACAGCAACAAGGATATTATCAGCAACCGCCGCAGCATCCTTAATGCGCGACAATCTTATATGGCCGAACCCATTCGTATTTCTGCAGTTTCTTACCTGAATACCAAACCGTTTTTGCACGGCCTGAATCAAGATACAACAGGGCTTTTCTCACTCAGCTTGGATACGCCAGCCGTTTGTGCGCAGAAATTAATTGCTGGCGAAGCACAACTTGGGCTTGTTCCAGTTGCCACACTTCTCCAACTGCCTAGCTATGAAATTTTACCCGACTTTTGTATCGGTGCAGATGGTCCAGTCGATTCGGTGAAAATTTATGCCGAGCAACCCCTCGAAACCTTAGAGACCATTTTGCTCGATTACCAGTCGCGCACATCGGTTGCGCTGACGCGTGTGTTGGCTAAAGAGTATTGGAAAATTGCCCCCAACTGGCAACCAACATCAACTGGTTACGAAAATCAAATTGCTGGAAATACAGGGGCCGTAATCATTGGCGACCGAACGTTTGATCTGGGTGGAAAATATGCCGTAGAAATTGATCTTGCCGAAGCGTGGAAAAATTTTACGGGCTTGCCTTTTGTTTTTGCCTGTTGGGTCAGTGTTGTTCCGCTCACTTCAGCGTTTAAGACACATTTTAAAAACCTCTTGGCCAAGGGCCTTGACGGAATGGATGAGGTGATTGCCGAATGGCAGCCCAACTATCCGAATTACGACATTAGCCATTATTTAAAACACGCCATTAGCTATCCGTTTGATGCGTCAAAACAACAGGCCCTAGCCTTGTTCCTAGAAAAATTACGGAACTTAAAAGGCTAATTTTCAAGCAAAATCAGTTCGTTTTGGCACTTGTGCAGATGTTTTCTTTCATAAAACCATTCCGATCTGTATATTTGTTTTTCTTACCAATTCTTTCCGGATATGCTGAAAAAATACGCCTTCGCCCTATTCTTGCTTTTCGCACTTGCCCCTGCATTGTCAGCGCAAAATATCATCAACAAAAGCACTGATGAAACAAAATTGTTTTTAGCCTCTCAGGCTTTCAACGGTGGCGAATATGTCAAAGCACTCAACTATTACAAAGAAGTGCTTGCAAGTAATCCAAACGATGCCAACGTTATTTTCCATATCGGCGAATGTTATTACGCCATGAATGAATTGGAAAGTGCGCAAACCGAACTCGAAAAAGCGCGCGGCATTAAATCCAATGCACATCCAGATTTGCATTTGCTGCTCGGACGTTTGTACCAGATGAAAGGACAATTGGATCTGGCTATTGAAGCGTATTCAACTGCGAAAACATACAATGCCGCGAACGCTGCAAAGACAAAAGAAATCACTTATTACCTCGAACAATGCCAAACCGCAAAAGCGTTGATGGCATTCCCCAAAAATGTAAAAGTTACCAATGTCGGCGCAAGCATCAACAGTCCGTATGATGATAAACGTCCTTCAATCACAGCAGATGGCTCGACCATGATTTTTACTTCACGTCGTCCAGAAGGAAAAACCGCATCAACCGACCGCGAAGGCGACAACAAATATTTTGAAGATATTTATACAAGTACTTGGAGCGCCGAAAAAATGAATTGGGCAGATGCCGAAATCATGAAAGGTTCGATCAACACCGAAGGGCACGATGCGGCTTGCAGTATTTCTCCCGATGGCAAACAAATGTTCATGTATGTAAACGACATGGAAAAATCGCGCGGCGGCGATATTTGGACAGCGAAGAAAAGTAGCACTGGAAAATGGGGCGCGCCTAAAAATATGGGTACAGGAATCAACACAACGTTCTTTGAAGATGGTGGTGTGCTTTCTCCCGATGGCAATACACTTTATTTCATGAGTGAGCGCGGACAAGAAATTCCGTGGAAAGGTCAAAAAGGATATGGACGCAGCGATATTTGGATGGCTAAACGTGAAGGAAAAAGCGAATGGGGCGATCCGGTAAATCTGGGACCAATGGTGAATACCGAATACGATGAAGGTGGAATTTTTCCGGCAGCTGATGGTAAAACGCTTTACTTCTGCTCTACCGGACACAACAGCATGGGCGGTTACGATATTTTCATGACACGTTTTGAAAATGGCAACTGGACCAAACCAGTAAACATGGGTTATCCGATCAATACCATCAACAACGAGCGCATGTATGTGTTGTTGGGCGATGGCAAAACAGCATACCTTGATACCGATCGTGAAGGCGGTTTGGGTGAGCGTGATATTTGGATTGTTGATTTGTCAGAATTGATGAAGCCAAAAGATGGCGGTCCAATTTTATCTATTCTGCATGGAACTGTTTATGACGGCAATGGCAAACCACTCGAAGTAGAAATTCAGATTTTAGATGCGGCGGGAAGTCCATTAAACAAAACAAGCAGCAATTCGGGCGGCAATTACGAAGTAAAACTCGAAGGCGATAAAACGTATGAAATCCGCATCGAAGTAGCCGGATACAAAGCCATTAAAGAAAGCATCAAATTAGATGCCGCCAAAGAAGGAATTCCGTTTGACTTGGTGCGGCATTTTATTTTGTACAAGGAATAAAACAAGTTGTTTGATCAACTAAAAGAACAGTCTTTCGGGGCTGTTTTTTTAGTTTATGGGAAATGGGCAATCACTTTTGTAGCATATCATAAAAACGTATGTCGACCGATTGCCACAATAATATTAGAAAACAAAACATGTCAGTACCTAAAAACATAAAGCACAAAATATTGTTTGTTTGCACAGTCAACCGCATGCGTAGCGCAACCGCGCATAAAATATATAATGATGACGAACGCTTTGAAGTGAAATCAGCGGGAACAGACAAAACTGCAGAAACAGTAATAACATTAGATCTTTTATTGTGGGCAGATGTTATCGTAGTAATGGAAAAAACTCATCGAAATTATATTCGACAAAAATTTGCTGCAATTTATGCTACTAAAAAAATTGTCTGCTTATATATTCCTGACGATTATGAATTCATGCAACCAGAATTAATTCGTATTCTAAAAGAAAAATTCGAGGATGTCTATCAACGCGGTTTAGTTTAAACTTCCGCTCACAATTCCTTCTTCAATTCCAATAAAAAATCTTTAATCTTCTCCAACGATTTGACCATCTCCACATTGTTTGTGGTATCGTATTTATTTTGCTTCAACTTCTCTTTTGCGCCTTGCAACGTATAACCGCGCTCTTTGACTAAATGATAAATGATTCTAAAATTTGAAATATCATCTTCGGTAAATAAGCGATTTCCTTTTTTGTTTTTTTGCGGTTTGATGATATCAAATTCCTTTTCCCAGAATCGAATCAAGGATGCGTTTACGTCAAACATCTTCGCCACTTCTCCAATGGCGTAATAGAGTTTAACCGATTCTTTTTCTTTCCAAGGCATTTTTTTTGATTGTTGATTTTGGGATTGTTGATTTTCGATTTTGGATTGTTGATTTATTCGCACTCGCGCTTTTGGGATTGTTGATTTTTGGATTGTTGATTTTCGATTTTGGATTGTTGATTTATTCGCACTTCCACTCGCGCATTTTGGATTGTTGGTTGTTGATGCTTGATTTTAGATGGTGATTGGGTGGTTATTACTTCGTGTGTGCTGGTAAGCACGAAATCAACCATCTAAAATCAACCATCCAAAATATTTTTAATCAAATGCTTGCGAAGGTTGCGAAGACAATTCGATGAGTTTCTGGTACTGTTCGGGCGTAAGATCGCTGTAATAATAATTGATTGGATTCATGCGCTCGTTATTTTTGGTAACCTCGTAATGTACGTGCGGAGCCGTTGATAAACCCGTACTTCCTACATAACCGATAATTTGTCCACGCTTTACTTTTTGTCCTTCTTTGACGGCAAACTTGGTCATGTGTCCATACAACGTTTGGTAGCCAAACCCATGATTGATGATGACCCGATTGCCATAACCTTGTGATTTATCGTCGGCAGCAAGCACAACACCGTCGCCAGTAGCGTAAATTTCTGTTCCTTCCGGCGCAGCAAAATCCATTCCTGGGTGAAATTCCTGTGTTTTATAAATCGGATGTGTGCGCCATCCAAAACCAGAAGGCGCATGACGCAAATCGGAATTGGAAATGGGCATGATGGCCGGAATGGCAGCCAAAAGTTCGGTTTTTCCTTTAGCCAATTTAATCACTTCATCGTACGACTTCGACTGGATATACATCTGTTTGCTGATGCGGTCGAGGTTTTGCGTAACCGAAATCATGAGATCCGAATTGTCAAACCCTTCGAGGCTTTTGTACCGCTCGGCGCCGCCAAATCCGGCTTTGCGAATTTCGTCGGGAATGGGTTCGGCTTCAAATAAGACACGGTAAATATTATCGTCGCGCTGCTCAAGGTCTTCGAGCACTTTTTCGAGATTCTTTGTACGCAGGTTCAGAATTTCGTATTGACGCTCCATTTTCGCCATTTCGCGGCGCATTTGCTTTTCTTTCGGCGAGTCGAAATACTTGAAGGCAATGATGACCGCTACTACCCCAATGACCGAAGCCGTTGCCAAAAAGGAAACAGCAGCCACAATTCGCTTACGCCAAGAGGTTTCGGCCTTCTCATAGCTGAGGGTTTTGGTGTTGTATTTGTAACGAATTTTAGACATAGCGAGAAAAACAAATATAACACCAATTCGACTTCATCAATAGCCAGATTTTATTTTCTTGAAATTTGAAGTCGGTGGGCAGGGGTGTGCGAAGCAATTGGTGAATGCCGATGCAATAGCTGCTTGGGCATTTTCATGGACAATTACAGCTATACTATCGGCATAAGGATTTGTTTTTCTCGCTAACGTATAATCTAGACGACTGAATTAAGCCGCATGGCGATATAAGGCGGTCAAATGATCGAGATAGTCTTCTTCTCGTTTTTCGTAAATTGGAATGAGGATACGTTTTTCTCTTGATCTGCTTTAAAAAATGAATAATCAAGTTATTTGACACCTATGCATAGACGCATAGTTCGATCCACTTGCCCCATCACGACGGTGGCGCGGAAGAATATAATACGGATAGCCTGATCTTTCGTAATAACTCGTCTTTATACGCTTACGTTTATTCCGAATCGACCGCAAATAATTCTGTTTAATTTTAGTTCTGTTTTTAGACTCTTTTTCTCCTTTCAAATTGCATTTTGGGCATTCCGGTTGATAATGATCTGGATCGATCGTTTCTGCTTTGCGCTCAGCATCCGTAATTGTGCCTTCTTCAAAAAGTTCTTTCAAGCCAACGTATTCGTGTTCGGTGAGATGCCCCATGTGCCAGTCAACAGTCAATTTGCGCCCATGCAAATAGGTTTTTGTATTCATCAATTCCCTTTTACATCCCCGCGCACAAAAAACCTTACTCGTTTTGGGATCACGCGCACGTTCATAAACCATAGTCCTTATACGCTGAGGAATCGCATGCCGATTTAATTTTTGATTATAATCTGGATCGTTTGGATCATCTTCTTCCTCACTCTCGCTCATATCATCACTTGAAGATTCATCCTCACTAAGACCATCATTACTACTCCCATCATCGGCAATACGCGATGTTGTTTCCGACACTTCTTCGCTCAAGTCAGAACTTGAATTTTCCGTGCTTAATTCTGTGCTTAATTCAGTACTTATTTCAGTACTTTCTTCCCCACCACTCGCAAAATCCATTGTGGAGGCCAATCGTTTCACCAACATAGACCCTCCTTTTTCTGCCGCATTAACCATCATCTTATCGTCAACTGCCAATAATAAAGGCGTTGCTGCCCCATCAGTTCCCACTTCTGCGGCTAGTTCGAGTGAAGAAGCCGTCGTTAGTTTAAGCGCCGCTACAGCCAGTTTTCCACCTTTGGGCATATGACCCGATGGATCACTTAATGTAATGGGACTATTTCCAGCAAACGCATAATTGTTCAAGGCATCTGGCGTAGTTAAACTGCCACCCAATTGATCGTCGGGAGAAACAAAACGACTTGTGAATGGATCATAAAAACGCGACTCGAAATAATACAAACCGCTTCCTTCATTGTACTCCTTCCCATTGAATTTGTATTGTGCACGAACCGTATCGTTTAATTCATGTTTGAATTTTCCATAAGGAGAATACGATAAACGCTGTGTTACATAACCTTTTCCATTCGTTACCAAAACCGTACTGCTGTTTTGATTGTAGGAATAATATTCATACGAAGAGGAATCGGAACGTGTTGCAAAGACGACACCACCCATGCTAAAATTACACGACTCTGTTTGTTTCGTTGGCGAAAAAAATTGGCTGTAAAAATCAAATACCTGATAGTTGACCGAAGCCTTCAACACATCTCTTGTGCGGTTGCGCGATCCGGTATAATCATACGTATATACATACACCAAGGTATCGTTTCGAAACACCGAATCCATCTGTGCATAACCATTGTAGGTGTAACGATAGTTTTTTGCAGTGCCGTTTTCTGTCAAACTACGATTACTCATTTGCCCCACACGGTTGTACTGTGCAGTATAGATTGTTTTATTCTGAAAAACACCTGAATTGACTTGATAATTTGTATAGTTAAACGTAATCGAATCGGCCCAAGTCAAATTTCCGGAAGCATTGTAAGCAAATGAATCGTTGCCAATTATACTGGTTAAATGCAATAAGCGTCCCGTCGGATTGTACTTGTAGGCTTCACTTAGTGAATCATTCAACAAATCTTCAATACTTATAATCAAGCCATGTTCGCTCCATCCATAATTCTTGGAGAGGTAACTTGTTTTGCCTGTATTTTGTACAAGCATACTTTGCAATGTGCCATCGGTATAAAACCCTTTCGTCGTATTCACACCATTGCCATAATTATAATTCAGCCAATTTCCTTTTGCATCAATGCTATTGACCGTAACTATATTTTGTGTTTCACCATTATTTTTCTGATTGAGTGAAACTGGTTGTCCAGCCCTATTGTATTGCCATTCTGCTTGAATTTGATTTGGATAAACAAGTGAAGCAATACTTAAATCAGGATTATAAACAGCTTCTTGCTGCCATGTTTTTCCATCGAGTTGTACCGTTTCTGAAATCGTATTTCCTAAAGCATCGTATGTGTATGAATAGTTTGTCGCACCATTATCTTGACTTACCGAACAGAGATTCCCCAAACCATTTTTAATATTGGTTTTATCATACAAATAAGTAATGGGCGTAGTTTGACTTGCACGGCTCGACAATACTCTTCCTAAATTATCGTATGTACTCCAAACGGTATCGTTCTGTGCATCAATAGTGGTTCGTGTTTGTTGAATTGGATCATAATAAAAAAATGTGGTATCAAACGAAATCGAATAATACCAATCGTTCATCCCTAAGGAATTGAAACTTGCTGCAGTTTTATTTCCATCGGGATCAATCGCGGTGCTGATGCGTCCGAGTAAATCCCATGTATAAGTGGTTGTTGCACCCGAAGCATTCAGAAAATTTGTAACGCGCGCATTGTTATTATAATAGGCGTATGAGTATTTACTAACGGTCGAATCAGGCGATCCCACCGCACGCGTTACTTGAACATCTAAACCTTGGTAGGAAATTTTTGCAATGGTGCTATCATTTGTCTGATAGGGCGAAACCAAACGAATCAATCTTCCGGCCGCATCGTAATAATTCCGCCACCAAGTAGGTGTTTCAGTTGCAAAATGCGACCAAGAAGCCGCCGTAATCTGATTGGCCGAATTAAACTCCTGCGCTGTATATACAGGTTGATTATTCCACCCTAAATAACTTGTCTGAAATTTACGCGATAAAGCATCATAATAAATAGTTGATGTATCAACCATTTGCCCCGCCCAATCATGAACCGCAATTTGTTGTACTAGATAACCGATGCTATCTGGCAAATAATTTGCCTGTAAAGTCAATGTTTTAGAACCTGTCGAATCAGGAATCCAAGCTTCTTTAAATCGTCCAAGCCCATCAAAAACATATTCAAAAGAATTACCGTTTGGATCAATACTTCGAACAACTTGACCATACGCAGGATCATAAACCGAAACCGTTTGAAGTCGTATTCCTTGTGCATTACGCGGCGATAGTGTTTTGTAGGGATAGGTATGATAAACGCTATCATACATGACTTGAGTCGTATCACCTGCATAACTCGTTTGTACAGTTTGATTTCCAAATACATCATATCCAAATGTGCGCGTAAGCCAAGTATTCGTTGCACTATACCAAGTGTATAAAGAATCGATCGCACCTTGTGGAGTATAACTGACTTTAATGGCCGAGAAAGGATTTGTTCCAACACTATCACTACTTTGCATCGACGAGGTTACAAAACCCAATTGCCAACTGGCTGTATCATTGCGATAAGTTGCGATATTCCAAAGTGTATTCGGCTGTGCAACATTTCCTGTTGTAGCCGTCAAGCGCGCATTTCCAAACGCATCATACCAATACTGTTGCTGACTTTTACAACTCAAAGCAGTGTTGTTAAACAGATAGGAATTCTGAATGCGTTGCAAAACTTCATAACACCGTTCACCAGAAGTACCAACAATAGGAACAGAATCCCAATGGTAAGAAACTGTGCTGTATATAGTTCCAGAAACATCTGTCTTTATCGCAGAATCGGGCATTCCTGTAAATGGAAAATCTTGAAGTGTGAATGTTTTTGAAATTGCCCCGGAAGACAGATTTTTTGTTTGCGAAAACTCATACCCCAAAAAACCATAGCCAGTCATATCGTACTTCGCGCCACCATATTTGCATTGGTAAGCATACGTTGCGCCACGCCCATCTGTTTCTGACCAATCCGAAACCACATACATCGCTTGTTGAATCGAAATCACACCATTGAGTTGATTCTGAACTGGCGAAAGCGGAAACGCATTATACGCATTGATGACGCGTTGACCTTCTAAAGCAGTTGTGGGAGTTGATGATCCTGCATCATAGACTGTACTATCTGTAATCGGTTTATAGGTTGCTGTAAATAGAGACCCAATTCCATTATCAATCCCTGTTATTAAATTTCCTTGTTGGTTGACCTGTTGATTCGTTGATAAACTTGATCCACCATAATAAATTGTTTTATCATAGACATTGAACAAATCGGCCAAACCATCGCCATTGAAGTCGCCAAGCCAAGTGTATTGTGGTAAAAAATCGTATGTAACAGATTCCTCCTGCGAAAAATCAAGTCCATCACTCAAATAAATTGTTCCATTGTTCGACGATGCAGCATAAAAATCCATTAACCCATCGTGATTAAAATCAGCAGGCCAAACTGCTGTTGCATTCACTCCAATACTAACTGTATATGCTGGTTGAAAACTATACCCATTCGCATAATAAATAAAAGTTGCACCTCCAACGTATGCCAAAATATCGGCCAAGCCATCTCCATTGTAATCGCTTACCCACGTATAAGTTTGATTCGGTTGTTGTGGAATCGAAAAACTCATTCCAGAAATCGGAATTGCTGCACGAAATCCAGCTGTTGTTGAATCAGACCAGTTACTCACCGTGAGATAACCAGTCGTTGGATTGCAACTAAAAATATCAGCCAGACCGTCGCCTGTAAAATCTGCCACAAAAGTGCTTCCCTCATAAACATCTGGGCAGTATTGTTCAATAACCGTATCCAGTCCATTGACGGCATCCCCAAAATTCATATAAACGGTAGCACCTACAACAGAGCATACATCACTCAAACCATCGCCATTGAAGTCGGCAACCCAAACGCATTTACTCGGATAGCAGTTACTTTGAATCGGTATATCTGCAATGTTTTGGTTCTTATCAAACTGGTTTGTTTGCGGATTGTAATAATAAATCACACCACCTAAACCTCCACAGTTCAAATAATCAGAAAGACCGTCGCCATTAAAATCTCCAACAAAATTAAAATCACCTGAATTATAAACACCTGTAAAACCAACACTGATAAAACCTGTATCATTTCCTAAAAACATATTCATATTGGTTTGTAGAATATCATTTCTACCATCACCATTAAAGTCACCTATATACCCCTCATTGTTGCCCAATCCAGTCCAGCTTATCGTCTTTGGTGTTAACGTATCGGCTAAAGGTGACCAATCAAATATTGTCGGAGCATAAGCACAATTGTTGCCAAGCACTTGAATAGAAAGTAATCTACTTGCCAGTAAAGGAGCATCTTCATCGTAAGTTAACCGAACATCACGTACCAATACACTATCTCCTTTTTCATCTTTCACATACGTGCGAATAGCCGTCATACGCGCACGTGTACTATACTTTGCGCCACCAAGAAAGCACGTCCCTGAGTCGGGACGTGCTTCATAGATAAATTGCACCGAGCGCAATGCTTTCACCGTATCGTTAGACGTGTAATCAATTCGCAATGGATACGACTGGCCTTGTCCACTACATGCGGCTAATCCATTGCCTAAGGAATCGGGTGGCGTTTGTGTGTAGCTTATTGTTAACGTGTTACCATTTAAATCGCTACACTTGTTGACCAACCATTGTCGTACACTACCTGCGGCAAAGGGAGAAGGAGAACTTGCACCTACTGCTAACACACGCGAATCTGTTGTATTACCATATTCATAATACATCCCCGATTTGCTCCATAGCTGAAACGATTGCGGCCCCGAACCACTCTGCCCAACTGCAACAACTTTGCTCCACGATTCGAGTTGCGTATGATAAATCGAATTTGCAGCCCCATACGCTCCCTTCATCACCATCAACCGATTTCCATCAAGATCAAATCGATCTTTTGTGGTAAAACTTACACCACCAAAAAATCCATCTTGGGCCTCAGTAGCACCACTTCGGGTGATTTCAGAAAATCCTTCCAAATCAAAACCAATACCCAACAGACCGCTCACATTCTGCGAGGAATAATTGATGCTCAACGAAGGTTGTACTTGTTGAATACCCGGAGGAACATCAATACCCATCGACCATGTCAACATACCACTTGATGTTACATTGACAGAAGCAGGAATTGCTTGACTTACTGTAAAATCTTGGGCATCGTCTGATAAAACATAGCTGATGCCAAAACCAAGCAATCCAGCAGCAACAAGGCCCGCAACAATTTTGGAATAACGGTTCATGAAAAGAATATTAATTACGATTTAATCAGATTTTGATTTTGAAAATAACAGTTCTATTTACCCTGAAATACGATTGATGCTATTTTGTTTTTATGAACCACTACCATTGCGTTGAATCGAAATATCATAGGTAAATCCATTCAATGTCGATGTAAGCGAATACATACTGTTAGTCGAAATCGTACAAGTTGTATTACCTGTATCAATATCTCCATCATTGTTAATCGCAAACGAAATCGTTAGCATAGAACCATCAGGCAAATTGTATGTAAATAATCCGTTGTATTGGTAGTAATAAGATTCTAAATAATTAGGGTTACCGTAAGTACAAGTTCCAGCCATTCCACCTGCCTGAATAAGTGTAAATGGCCCATTGGCCTCCGTACTTGTACAGTTGACATATTGCATCACAACAGGCGGATTACCATTGCCACCCGATGGAGGAGAAGTATAGCCATTGGTCAAGCCATTCAACGTAATGAGACCAGTACCAGTAAATGTTAGGTTAACAGTAAATACTGAAGTTGAGACAGTGCAAGGAGCAGACATGATTTTGTTTTTTTAAGTGAGTTTAAATAGAGCTAATAGTAACGGTGATGTTCATTGTGTCAGAATTTGTTGGATTTGTAACATTAAAATCAAATCCACTTACTTCTGCATAAATAGTTGGAGCTACACCAAGCGTCTGACTACTTATGCCTTGAATAGAAGCATAGAACCAGCAATTACCGCTATATCCATCACCGTCATACGAGTATGGATTATTGTACATGAGATAAACTTGTCCTTGACTGTTATTCAAATTGTAGCTAACCCAACCCGTACTCCCAACAAGCGATACATCGCTTGAACGTTGAACTGAAAAGGCTTCAGTTGTTGAATAAGCAGATAAGGTTTGAACAGGCTTAGTCGAAAATTGGCCATTATTTGACCCAGACTCTCCATGTTGTGAACTATCTGTAATGTAAGTCAGATCGTAACCTGTGGTGTTAACCACAGTACAAGTAACAATTCGGTTTTTTGAAGACATCGTTTGGTTGTTTTTAAATTTCTATTAATTGTGATTTTCTGCGTCAATAATCTATCAACAAAAGCAAAAAAGCAAGGAACTAGATCAAATCAGGTATTTCTACCTGAATTATCAAATAGGCATTTGTGCTGTTGCG
>JAAFIA010000011.1:62925-70341 GCA_013298545.1 Bacteroidota bacterium
GAATTTGTATCCGCATAAAATCCGTTCTGTACCACTTGTTCTGCCGTATGATCTTGCCAATTATCTATATACTGACACGCAGAATCCTTCAAAAATTCGTAGATTTGCGCGCCTTTAAGCATCAATTTTTAAGGCTTCCAGATTATGATGAACGCAAACGATATTCGCCGTACTTTTTTAGAATTTTTTCGCGCCAAAGGACATGAGATTGTTCCTTCTGCGCCGATGGTTGTTAAAAACGACCCCACGCTCATGTTCAACAACTCGGGCATGGCGCCTTTCAAAGATTGGTTTCTAGGTAATGCCCCCGCCAAATGGCCCCGCGTGGCCGATACCCAAAAATGCCTCCGCGTTTCAGGAAAACACAACGACCTCGAAGAAGTGGGTGTAGATACCTATCACCACACCATGTTCGAAATGCTGGGCAATTGGAGCTTTGGCGATTATTTCAAAAAAGAAGCCATTGCTTGGAGTTGGGAATTGCTCACCGAAGTTTATAAACTTCCAAAAGATCGCCTCTATGTTACCGTTTTTGAAGGCAATGCCGAAGAAGGTTTGGCTTTTGATCAGGAAGCTTACGATTGCTGGAAACAATACATCGCCGAAGACCGCATCTTGCGCGGAAATAAAAAAGATAATTTCTGGGAAATGGGCGATAGCGGCCCTTGTGGCCCTTGCTCCGAAATCCATGTCGATTGCCGGAATGATGACGAACGCGCAGCTGTCAATGGCGCAACACTCGTCAACAACGATCATCCGCAAGTGATTGAAATCTGGAACAACGTGTTCATGGAATTCAACCGCAAAGCCGATAAATCATTAGAAAAATTACCGGCTCAACACGTCGATACCGGAATGGGTTTTGAACGTTTGGTGCGCGTGTTGCAACAAAAACAATCCAATTACGATACCGATATTTTTCAGCCTGTTATTCAAGCCATTTCCAATTATACCGGAATCGCTTACCGCGGCACCGACGAAAAATCGGACATCGCGATTCGCGTTTTATCCGATCATATCCGCGCCATTTCGTTTGCGATTGCGGATGGGCAATTGCCTTCAAATACTGGAGCTGGTTACGTCATCCGCCGCATTTTGCGCCGCGCTGTGCGTTACTATTATTCCTTTCTCGAAACGCGTGAGCCTTTGCTTGCAAGACTTGTTCCTACACTCGTCAAAGAGATGGGCGAATTTTTCCCAGAACTTGTCAAACAACAACAGCTCGTTACTTCAGTTATTGAAGAAGAAGAACGTTCGTTCCTGCGCACCCTCGCGCTTGGTATTGTACGCTTTGAAGAATATGTGAAAAAGAATTCCGAAAAAACGATTGATGGATTTTTTGCCTTCGAATTGTTCGATACGTTTGGATTTCCGATCGACCTCACACAACTACTCGCGCGCGAAAGCAACCGCGATGTGGACATGGACGGTTACAACAAACACCTACTCGAACAAAAAAATCGTTCGCGCGCGGCTACGGCCATTGACACCGATGATTGGGTAGAACTCGTAAAAGATGCTTCTACAAATTTTGTAGGCTATACCGATTCTGAGTCATCAGCAAAAATCGTTCGCTACCGCCGCATCAAAGCCAAAGGAAAAGAATCGTATCAATTGGTTTTAGACACAACACCATTTTATGCTGAAAGTGGCGGGCAAGTTGGCGATACGGGTGTTTTAGAATCGGCCAATGAGCGGTTGCCAATCATTGATACGAAGAAAGAAAATGGCGTAATCGTTCATTTTGCAGAACGTTTGCCAGAAGATTTGACCAAAACATTTACGGCTCGTATCAATACCGTAAAACGTGCAGCAACAGAAAATAATCACAGCGCAACGCATTTGATGCACGCCGCCTTACGCCAGGTGCTCGGCACACACGTAGAACAAAAAGGCTCGTTGGTCAATGACGATAATTTACGTTTCGACTTTTCGCATTTCCAGAAAGTAAGCGACGAGGAATTGGCGCAGATCGAACAAATTGTCAACGCAAAAATTCGTGAAAACATCGCCGGCGATATTCGCGAAATGTCGATTGATGATGCGAAGAAACTTGGCGCGATGGCTTTGTTTGGCGAAAAATATGGCGACGTGGTGCGTGTAGTTACATTCGATAAAAATTTTTCGATTGAATTGTGCGGTGGTACACACGTTCCGGCCACGGGAAAAATTGGTTTGTTTAAAATTGTGAGCGAAGCGGCTGTTGCTGCCGGTGTTCGCCGCATCGAAGCCATTACCGCCGGAAAAGCAGAAGCATTTTTCAATGAACAATTGGAAACCGTTCGCAAAATTCGCGAAATGCTGAAAAGCAATTCCGACTTGATTAAAAGTGTGCAATCGCTTCTCGATGATAAGAAAGCACTCGAAAATCGTGTCGATGCGATGATGCGCGACAAAGCCAAAGGATTGAAAACCGAATTGCTCACCAAAGTAAAATCAGTCAATGGCATCAATTTCTTAGCCGAACAAATTGAACTCGGTTCTGCCGATGCAATCAAAGATTTGGCTTACGAAATACGTGGCCAAGTTGATAACTTGTTTTTATTACTGGGTGCAGAAGTCAATGGCAAAGCATCGTTAACGCTGATGCTTTCTGACAATTTGGTAAGCGAGAAAAGTTGGAATGCCGGACAATTGATCCGCGATTTGGCGAAAGAAATTCAAGGTGGCGGTGGTGGACAACCATTTTTCGCTACTTCTGGCGGTAGCCATGTTCAAGGCATTCCAAATGCCTTGAAAAAAGCAGAAGCATTAATTAGTTGATACATCAAATAACATGAAAGCAGCCTATCTCGTTGGCGGAGTGCGTACTCCGATTGGAAATTTTGCCGGAACATTAGCACCTGTTCGTGCCGATGATTTAGCCGCATTGGTTTTGCGTGAATTGATGCAGAAATTTTCGCAAGCCGATCCAAAGATGCTTGCCGATGTTTTGTTGGGTTGTGCCAACCAAGCGGGCGAAGACAACCGCAACGTAGCGCGTATGGCTGTTTTATTGGCCGGATTGCCTGAAACGGTTCCGGGCGAAACCATCAACCGCCTTTGTGCATCTGGTTTGAGTGCTTCGATGGCGGCGGCGCGAACGATCATGTGTGGCGATGCCGATTTGATCATTGCGGGTGGTGTTGAAAATATGACGCGTGGCCCTTGGGTGATGTCGAAAACGAGTACGCCTTATGGCCGCGATGCACAATTATTTGATTCGAGTTTTGGCTGGCGTTTCATCAATCCGATCATGAAAGAAAATTTTGGTACGGATGCGATGGGCGAAACCGCCGAGAACCTTGCCGACCGCGATAAAATTTCGCGCGAGGATCAGGATAAATTTTCGGCTTGGTCGCAACAGAAAGCAGCGGCGGCTCAGGCGCGGGGGCGGTTTGCCGAAGAAATTGTTTCGGTAAGCATTCCACAACGCAAAGGCGATCCGAAAATTTTTAGTGTCGATGAATTCATGAAACCCGATACAACGCTGGATGGTTTATCGAAATTAAAACCTTCGTTTCGCAAAGATGGAACGGTTACCGCAGGAAATGCGTCTGGCTTGAATGACGGTGCAGCGGCCTTGTTGCTGGCTTCGGAAGAAGGATTGAAACAAAATAAGTTACAACCACTTGCACGTATAGTTTCTTCTGGTGTTTCGGGCGTTGCGCCACGCATCATGGGCATTGGGCCTGTTGAAGCAGCAAATCAAGCCTTGAAAAAAGCAGGACTTACCTTCAACGATATTGATTTAATTGAATTGAACGAAGCCTTCGCGGCACAAGCCTTAGCCTGCACACGCGCGTGGGGACTTGCCGATACGGATGCGCGCATCAATCCCAACGGTGGTGCCATTGCACTTGGCCATCCGCTTGGCATGTCGGGCGCACGTATTTTAAATTCGGCAGCCATCGAATTGAAAAAACAAAACAAACGGTATGCGCTTGTAACCATGTGTATTGGTGTTGGTCAAGGCTACGCCGTAGTCATTGAAGCGTGTTGATTGAAACATGGAGTCGCTTACGGTAGAAAATTTTCGGAACGAATTGCGGGAAGAAATTGTAGCGCGCGGTTGGCTCTATTTTCAAAATGGATGGGTCAAGCCACCACGCGAAGTCATGCCATTGTTTTACGAAGCAAGTGTTGAGGAAGTAAATCCTCATGCCGTTTCATACACCTACGACGAAGAATTTTTCACCGATATTTTTTGCTCTTGTGGAGAATCGTATTGCCGCCATTTAGCGGCGGTTTTGTGTTGGTATGAAACACAAGCCTTGCAATTGCAAGAAGAAAAAAACAAACCGCTTTCGTAAATTACTTTTGTGTTTTTAGAATTGGTTTGTGATAACTGAAATATGACGCATGTGGTTTTGTTGTTGTTTTCTCTTGTATATTCTTCACCAATTGCCCTTCAAATAAAAGTAATATGGTTATCTTTTTTAGCCCTGTATTTTTAACGCTTACATGAATTTCTTTTTTTGTTGGAGAAAGAAGCGTACTCCGATAATAGGTGTCGATATAATTTCTTACTCTCGACCCATTTGTTTCGTACTGGTTGTGCAAGGAATCGGTCGCAAACTGTACATAGAAATCGGCACTTCTACGTTTTGAGTCAATGGATGCTCCTTTTCGATAATACGGAAAAAATACTGACACATATTTTTTTTCTTCATTCATTTTAATTCTAAAACTATCTGGCAAACTAGATATATTAGAAATCCCTGTTACCAACATAGCACGTATGGAATCTGGGAAATCCCTATGAAATATGCGCTCTTCTTGTTCATTTAATTCAAAAGCATACGTCGAAATTCTGCAATAGCTCGTATCGCCCCAGCGTTCGGTAAACGTAATGTTTTCCCAAGTGGTATCAATAAATTTTTTCATCTCAACTTCATGATTTTTTTGGACGCTATTAAAACCATTGACCGTAATGAGAAAATCGACATAGGAAAATTGAAGAATTGTCGTAGGTATGAGTTCGATTTCGTAAATCGCTTGTTCCGTTATTTTCATCGAGGTGCAGCACTTGTTGAGATTATGATATTCAAACTCCTTGATCGGTTTGGGTTGATCTGGTTTAGAGCAACCATAAAATCGATTTTTTCGATCCGAAGCATATTCCCAATCTTCACCACATTTATAGATGCGAAAACGCATATTTAAACTGGCCTTGTTTGTATCTTGGTGAGTCATACAAATCCGCACTTCTTCACCGGCATACAATTGAACAAAAACGCGCCCTGTCCAAGCATGATTACGACAAAAAATAGATTCATTAACTACCACAACGGTATCTTGTTGTTGATTCTCGGAAAGCGCTACAGCACTCCGACCAGCATACTGAAAAAGACCAAGTCCCACCAAACTCATCAATACCCAGCGATTGGCCATGTACTTGATCAGGAACTTGAACCGAATAAATTTAAACATGGTCGAATTTAACCATTCTCTGAAAATAGTTTTCGACAGTATTCGGAATAATGCGCGAATTATCTATTTTCGAAGAGAAATCATTCACTTTTTATTCGCCCATTAACACACCTGCTTATGGCACATGTACTTCTTGATTATTGGTGGATTCTACTCATCATCGTCTGCCTCATTCTATACAAATTTATTCTGCGCTTTTTATTCGGAATGGTCATTGTTCCAGAAGATAAAATCGGATTGGTTACGAAAAAATTTGTGCTCTTTGGCGCAAATAAAGAATTGCCCGATGGCCGTATTGTTGCTACCAATGGCGAAGCTGGATTCCAGGCCCAAACACTTGCTCCGGGTCTTTATTTCTGGATGTGGGTTTGGCAGTATGAAGTCAATATGCAAACCTTCACCATCATTCCAGAAGGAAAAATCGGATTGGTCCTTTCAAAAGATGGTGCCGAAATTCCAACAGGAACAATTCTTGGCCGTCGTGTTGAATGCGACAATTTCCAAGATGCGGAAAAGTTTCTCAGCAATGGTGGACAACGTGGACGACAAGCCACCTACATCACAGCTGGCTCATACCGTATCAATACGTTGTTGTTTCAAGTTTCTGTTACGGAAATGGTACGCATCCAAGAAAGTATGCTCGGCATTGTTACCACACTTGATGGTTTACCCATTGAAGCCGATCAAATTGCTGGTAAAATTATTCCTGACCATAACAATTTTCAAAACTTCGATTTGTTTTTGCAAAACAACGGAAACCGTGGTTTACAGCCACAAGTTGTTTTAGCGGGTTCGTACAACTTAAACCCTTGGGCCGTTCAGATTGAAGAGTTTCCAATGACCGAAATTCCAATTGGATATGTAGGTGTCGTAATTTCTTACATCGGACAAGACGGCCATGATTTAACGGGTGTTGAATTTAAGCATGGTAATATCGTAAGCAAAGGCTATAAAGGCGTTTGGCTCGAACCACTTGGACCAGGGAAATATCCGATTAACAAGTACACCACTAAAGTAGAATTAGTACCAACAACCAACCTTGTACTCAACTGGGCAAATGCTCGAAGTGAATCGCATAGCCTCGACAAAAATCTTTCTACCATTACGGTGCGTTCAAAAGACGGTTTCCCTTTCAATCTCGATGTGGCGCAAATCATTCATGTGCCAACCACAGAAGCACCAAAAGTGATTGCTCGTTTTGGAAATATGGTCAATCTTGTTTCGCAAGTTCTTGAACCAACCATTGGAAACTATTTCCGCAACTCAGCACAAGATAGTGATGTCATTGCGTTTCTAAGTTCGCGTAAAGAACGTCAAGAATCGGCCAAAGCACACATCAAAAAAGTATTGGACGAATACAACGTCAATGCTGTCGATACGCTGATCGGCGATATTGTTCCGCCCGAATCTTTGATGAAAACATTGACCGATCGTAAAATCGCGGAAGAACAAAAAGTAACCTACGATACACAGAAAAAAGCGCAGGAAACACGCCAAGGCATGGAAAAAGAAACCGCCATTGCCGACATGCAAAAAGAAATCGTAAAAGCACAACAAAGCGTAGAAATTGCGGAGCGCACGGCTAGCGCTACCGTTAAAAAGTCGGAAGGTGATGCGGCAAGTGTGCGTTTGGCGGTAAGCGCAGAAGCCGAAGCAACCAAGCTCCGCGCGCAAGCCGAATCCGAAGCGATTAAACTCAAAGCATCAGCGCAAGCAGAAGAAATCAGTTTGACTGGTAATGCCGAAGCTGGAAAAATTTTGGCGATTGGTAAATCTACTGCTGAAGCGTATCAACTCGCAGTTGATGCCTTGGGTGGTGAAAATTTCACCCGCTTCAAAATCACCGAAGAATTGGCCAAAGGAAATATCAAACTCATCCCCGATATTCTCATTGGCGGAAAAGGCGATGGAAATGGTTCGGCCATTGATGGCTTGCTTGGATTGAAACTCATGGAAATGATGGATCCAAACAAAAAGAATGCGGATGGAAATAATTCTACACCT
>JAAFIA010000110.1 GCA_013298545.1 Bacteroidota bacterium
GGCTTTTTGTGCCAGACGAGGCGCGTTTTGAAGGCCATAGCAGCGCGCCTACGGTCAAAAAACGCAACGAAGTATGGTGCAAAAAGGCGCATAACAAACTCAAAGGATAAAATTTAAACAGGCTCTTATTCCAAAATAATTTCCTGCTCGATTTCTGTTTTAAAGGAACTCTTATCGAGAATATTTAACTGCAAATTGTAGGCGTTAAATCCAGGCGCTTCAACGGTTACTGCGTAAACACCTGGTGCAAGAATCATCACATAACGACCTGTATTGTTATTCGGAATATAATTGCCAACGAGTTCATTGGTTTGGGCATTGTAAACCGTAATAAACACATCGCTGTTGTTGAGTTTTGCGTCAGTCGTTTTTGTTGAAATTTGTCCCGTAACAACCGCATACGAAGGTTCTACGGCTGTAAATTCAACACGGTAAATATCCAAATCGCCTAAACCATCTTCGCGACGCATGGCCACATAACCAAATCGTCCGTTGGCAGAAATACGAAAATTGCTATTGTCTTCGGGTGTGTTGATGGGATAACCGATATTTTTCACGGCATCAAATGTGTTGCTTTTTTCATCAAAACTAGCTTTGAAAATATCGTAACCACCCATGCTGGTATGGCCTTTGGAACTGAAGTACAAAATTTTTCCATCGGGAGAAAGATTCGGGAAATCTTCGTCATAAGCCGTATTGATCGTTGCTCCCATATTGACCGCTTGCCCCCATTTTCCGGTTGGCAAACGCTTTGAAACATACAAATCCAAACCACCAAATCCGCCCGGACGATCGCTCGCGAAATACAAGGTTTTGCCATCGTTACTGATGCTTGCCGCAATCTCGAAATGTTTTGATGAACTCACTGCTTCATCAACTCGATAAGGTGTTTTGTAATTGGCTTTCGCATCATCGTATTCTGCAATAAATAAATCGCCAGGCTTGCTCATGTCTGGATTTTCCAAATACAAAATCATGTATTTCCCATTCCCCGATAAACCAATAACTTCAACATTTCCCTCCGCTGGTGCAATGGGATGGCCGATATTTTGTGCCTTGAGGTACTTGCCATCTTTTACTTGCGAGAGGTAAACCGAAGACACATACGAGCCATCTTTTTGTTTCATGGCGTTGCCGTCAGGACGCTTAGTGGTATAAACAAGAAAAGATTCATCACTTGTAACAAACGGATAATAATCTGGATAAGGAGAATTGATCGCATTGCCAAGTGGTTCAAATGTAACAGGCAACGGATACTTCATCAACTCGCGGGCGTTGTAGCAATTCTGAATTTCGCGATCGACATCATTCAAATTTGCGGTCGAGCCTTTTCCGTTTTGCTTAAACAAATTGTAACAACGCAAAGCATCTTCAAAACGATACGCAAAATGATAAGCGCGACCAAGCAAATAAAGTGCGTCGGGTTCAAACTTCGGTTGGCGCGTTACCAATTCGAGGTAAGGAATGGATTTGGTCTTGGCAATATTGGTATTTAGATAACATACCGCAATGCGGTAGCAATACTCCATATTCTTTGGATGCTCTTCGTGCAATGCTAAATATTCATCGAGGGCTTCTTCGTAATTGGCCGACTGAAAATGATTCGCTGCTGCTTTGGGATCAACACCATCTTTTTGCGCAAATCCCACGAAGGAAATGCTCAATCCGAGTAGCATAAAAAGTAAACGCATGATTCTAAAATGAGCTGATTTGGGTGGCAAATGTACGAATACCATTATTTCTTCGACAAAAATCATAAAATTGCCGTCTAAAACCGTTTGAAACACGTTGAAAAACCTTGTTGCGATTTCGCTACAATGCCAATCCTCGTATTTACCTTTGCTTCATCAACAACAGCATTTATACGTTTATGAAAAACATTTCTGTCATCGGCTCAGGTACAATGGGCAACGGCATTGCACACGTCTTTGCCCAATTTGGATATACCGTCAACCTGATCGATATTTCGAAAGAAGCCCTCGATCGTGGCTTGGCTACCATTGGTAAAAACTTAGACCGTCAGGTTGCAAAAGGTTCGCTCACCGAAGCCGACAAAGCAGCCACCCTCGCGCGCATTACGCCATTTACGGATCTCGCACAAGGCGTTTCGCAAGCCGATCTCGTAGTGGAAGCTGCAACCGAAAATGTAGCCATCAAGCTCAAATTATTTCAAGATATTGATGCTGCTGCTCCAGCACATTGCATCTTATCGTCAAACACCTCTTCTATTTCCATTACCAAAATTGCTGCCGTTACCAAACGTCCCGGTCAAGTCATTGGTATGCACTTCATGAATCCAGTTCCGGTCATGAAATTGGTTGAAGTCATTCGCGGCTATTCTACTACCGACGAAGTAACCCATGCCGTTATGGAAACATCGCGCAAACTCGAAAAGGTTCCTGTTGAAGTGAACGACTATCCTGGATTTGTGGCCAATAAAATTCTCATGCCCATGATCAACGAAGCCATCATTACTTTGCATGAAGGAACGGCTGGCGTAGAAGAAATTGATACCGTCATGAAATTGGGTATGGGCCATCCGATGGGTCCGCTGCGTTTGGCCGATTTTATTGGTCTCGATGTTTGCTTGGCCATTCTTCGCGTTTTGCAAGATGGTTATGGCAACCCGAAATATGCTCCCTGTCCGTTGCTCGTGAATATGGTCATGGCCGGAAACCTAGGTGATAAAAGCGGAAAAGGATTTTACGATTACGCCAATCCTAAAGCACCCGTTGTTGCAGAACGTTTCCGTAAGAAAGAATTGGTTTAGAAAATTGGTCATAAAAAAACACTCGTTCAGAATTGAACGAGTGTTTTTTTATAAATATGAACGATTACTGAGCGTTCTTCATTGAGTCAAGTTTGTTATCCAACTGCTCCATGCCGCCTTTCATACCGTCTTGGAGGGCGCTAACGAGTTGTGAAGCACGCCAGAAAGAGATCACTACTGCGAGCAAGCTAACAACCATAGCTACCATGATAAGCGTTTTCTTCGGATTGTTTCCACTCTTCGCCATGAAGAAAGCGATTACTGCGAAGATCAGACCAAGAAGGCCCATCCACCAGAAACCAGCTCCGATGATTGGAATTAAAGAAAGAAGAAATGCGATACCGCCAACGATTAAACCAGCGATTCCTAAGCCATTGCCTTTTTTAGAAGGTGCGTTTTGATTTTCCATTTTGTTTTTAATTTTTAGTTTTTAGATGATTTGGATAGATAGCAGCAAAGCAAATCGTTTTTTGGCTACAAACAAAATCTAATCATTTAGAATTATTAACAAATAAAAACTGCTGACTATCAGCACATTAAGTCGTTTATCAGCATTTTTTCCCACTCCAAGACGCCCGATTTGCTCGTTGCTGCGCCGTTATTTCGGCCATTTCAACCACCCGATACAAGCTAAACCATGTTTTTTCGCTGCGTTTCAAAACCACTTTTTTCTGAACACCAGACGCATTTAAGGTCAATTCGACCTGCGGTTGATCGGAAAAATACAACAACCATTCATGCAAATCATTTTGAATCACCATACCATTCACAGCCATGATTTCGTCGCCAATCGCTAGACCCGCGTTTTCTGCGGGTGAATCGAAATACATTTCGCTTACTTTACAACCATACCCTTGTTCGATGGTACGGAATCCATAAAACGCTTCTTGCGCTCGTCGAGTCGGCATTTGTACCAGTTCGAATCCTAAATAAGCCAAGGCTTCATTCAAAAGCGGTGTATAATCATTCGCCTTAAAAATATACGTGTTCCAGATTTCCGAAAAATCGGCACCTGCTACTTCTTCTACCAAACGTTTATAATCCGACTCGGTATAACCTTTGCCTTTACGTGCAAATTCATCGTACAAGCGACGCATGACCGTATCAAGCGACCAGGCATTTTCTGTATGGCTGCGAATAAAAATATCTGTCGCAAACGCTAGCAAACTTCCTTCATGATAAATGGACGTTTTGCGATGCGGCGCGCCAGCCACATACCCATCAACCCACGTATCTACTGAAGCATCTACGACTGAAAGAAAATGACGCGCATGCGAATCGAAATGTTTTTGAATACGCTCTTCAAACTCTGGCCAAAATTCTTCCGCAGTCCAAACACCCGAACGATACAACAAATAATCGCCATAGTAAGTGGTTACCCCTTCGCACACAAAACCAAGCCGCGAATAATTTTCTTTCGTTAAATCGTACGGAAACATTTCTGCTGGACGAATCGTTTTGATATTCCATGCATGAAATAATTCGTGACAACTCACACCCAGCAAATCGTTGTATAACTCACGCATCAAGCGATACGGAGGACCGAGTGCAATAACTGTTGAATCGACATGCTCTACACCATGATAAAAACGTTGTGGCAAAATCTGAAACAAAAAATGATACCGCTCGGCAGGAAATTGCCCGAAAAGCACCATTTGCTCGCTCACGAAAACAAAAAAGTCGGAGATTAATTTCGACCACTCTAATTTGCATTCGCCTTGAAACCACAAGTGAAATTCTACGCCATCGAGTACAAAAAAATTGTGTTTGAGCGAAGCACTTGCAATAAACGGACTATCGGCAAAGCGATCAAAATTTTCGGCACGTAATTTATGTTTTGCTGGTTGCTCAAGCGCACATGCGATTTTCCAATCGTCTGGAATTTGCAATTCCAACGTACACACCTCATCCATGCGATCAGGCATATACACCATACAGTTTACCGGATTGACATAGAGTTGCGATTCATCTAAATAAGTAGAACCCGCATTTAGTTCAGCCGCGAAATACTCATACGAAATATGCAAATCGGTTGCGCCTTCCGTTTCGATTTCCCAACAATCTTTGGTCAGTTTTTGGAAACGCAATGCTTTCCCCGTTTTATCAAACGCACGAAAATCGCGCAAATTCTTCGCGAAATTCCCAAGCTCATAACGCCCCGGACGCCAAGCAGGAAGTTGAATTTTCACATACGCAGCAGCAACGTGCTGTACAAACGCATCAATGCGAATATAGCGGGTCTGCGGATTTTTAAACGAAACAAGGTAGTGCATACGAAAAAAAAGCAGATCGTTGCCGGAGCAACGTCTGCTTTTGTGTTAAGTGTGATTTTGTTTTTGTGCGTTCATCGTCTGATTAACTTACACGATAAACCCAGCCATGTTTATCTTCTTTACGGCCGCGGCGAATTTGATCGAGTTCGAAATTCACTTTGTTCGAAAATTCACGTTTCTCTACGGGTGGCAATTCATACTGAATATCATCAATACCAATATGCGAAATGTGTGCAATGGTTGCAGCTGTTCCGGTACCGAATGCGTCTTGCATCGTTCCTTTTTCGAGTGCTTCTACAACTTCTCGAACTTCCACCGGACGTTCTTCAATCGTCATTCCCCAATCGCGCGCAAGCGTGAGCACACTGTCGCGTGTGATTCCAGCAAGTATGGTATCGCGCAATCCGGGTGTAATGAGTTTATCACCAATCACAAACATCAAATTCATCGTTCCCGATTCTTCCACATATTTGTGTTCGCGGCCATCGGTCCAAATCAATTGATCGTATCCTTTTTGTTTGGCCAGTTGTGTTGGATAAAGTGAGCGGCCATAATTGCCAGAAGCTTTCACAAAACCAACACCGCCAGGAACAGCACGGAAAAAACTTTTTTCTACCAACACTTTTAACGGATGGCTGTAATACGGTCCAACCGGCGTGGTAATGATCATGAATTTATAATGATCCGATGCTTTTACACCAAGATAATCATCGGTAGCAAAATGAAACGGACGAATGTAGAGTGAAGAACCTTCTTTGCTTGGAATCCAGTTTTTATCGTTGCGGAGCAATTCGCAAAGACCATCCATAAAAATAGATTCTGGAACGGCTGGCATGGCCATACGCTCGGCAGAAAGATTCAAGCGGCGCTGATTATCAAAGGGACGAAACAACAAGACATCGCCACTATCTGAGCGGTATGCTTTCATGCCTTCAAAAATAGATTGTCCGTAATGGATGGAAGAAGTAGCTGGACTTAGCGGAACATCGCCGTAAGGCACAATGCGTAAATCATTCCAAGTTTGCCCATCGAAATCGGCGATAAACATGTGGTCAGAAAAAACTTTTCCAAACGGAACGTTGTTCACATCCACTTCGGGCAATCGCGATTTGGCCACTGGCTGAATCGCGATAGGGAGGGTCGTAATGCTCATACGCGGTTAAAAACTGTCTTTTACAAAGATGCCTATTTCTTTTGGCTAAAATCGATTTCTGGAAACTTTTTTCGACCGGATAAATGTTTTTACCCATGAGCAGATACATTCCAAGCATCCGATTCGTTAAAATTACTTTCTGCGCGCTGAAATCCGTATATTTGGAACAATGAAAGCCGCGCATCTTCTGGTCATTTCTTGCTTGTTGTTTCTTGCAACAAGTTGTGAAACGGATCGGCATCACCATCGGAAACCGCCGAAAGATGATTGCAAATGCGGCCCTAATTTTTCTCACGCTTCATCACAAAAGATGCATCAGTTGTCTTGATGCTTTTTTGAATTTATTTTATGATTACTGCAACATCGCTCACCAAATCGTACGGAAATTTACAAGTGCTTCGCAACATCAACCTCACGATTCAATCGGGCGAAATTGTTTCTGTTGTTGGTGCTTCGGGTGCAGGAAAAACAACCTTGCTTACCATTTTAGGAACGCTCGACCGCAATGATGGCGGCACATTGACCATCGATGGGCAAAATGTTTCCGCAATGAATGATAAACAACTGGCCACATTTCGCAACGAAAAAATTGGATTTGTATTTCAGTTTCACCACTTACTTCCTGAATTTACAGCCTTAGAAAATGTTTGTATTCCGGCGTTTATTGGTCGCAAAAATAAAGCCGAAACAGAAAAACGTGCACAAGAATTATTAGCCATGCTCGGACTTTCCGAACGCAGCAGCCATAAGCCCAATGCACTCTCGGGCGGCGAGCAGCAACGCGTTGCGGTGGCCCGCGCACTCATCAACGAACCTGCGGTAGTCATGGCCGATGAGCCATCAGGAAATTTAGATTCGGCTTCGGCTCAACACTTACACGAATTGTTTTTTCAATTACGCAACGAACTGGGACAAACGTTCGTGATCGTTACGCACAACGATAAACTGGCCGATATGGCCGATCGCAAACTCATTATTCGCGACGGTACAATTGCGTCTTAATTTTTGCTGATATGCCTTGCGTTTCTATTTTGCTTCCTTGCTATCAAGCTGCAAAAACACTCCCCGGAACGCTTGCAAGTATTCATCAGCAACACTTTCTCGATTTTGAAGTCATAGCCATCAACGATGGTTCAACAGACGAAACGTTAGCCATACTCAATGCTGCTGCGGCAAGCGATGAGCGCATACGTGTGTTTGATATACTCCATCAAGGCATTGTTGCTGCATTAAATTTCGGATTAGAAAAAGCGTCGTGCGATTTTATTGCGCGCATGGATGCCGATGATGTGATGCATCCCGAACGGCTTCAATTGCAAGTTGATTTTTTGCGCCAACATCCTGAAACGGGTTTAGTCAGCTCGCTGGTAAAACATACCGGAAATGCCGCAACACAAGCTGGCTATGCGCATTACATCCAATGGATCAATCGCATTTGTTCGGCAGAGGCCATTGCCTTGAATCGTTTTGTCGAATCGCCATTGGCGCATCCGTCGGTGATGTTTCGCAAGGAATTGATTGCGTGTTATGGTTCTTACCGTGATGGAAATTTTCCGGAAGATTATGAATTGTGGTTGCGTTGGCTAGAGGCGGGTGTGCGGATGGAAAAAATTGAAACGTATTTACTCGATTGGAGCGATTTGCCTTCGCGCCTTTCGCGCACCGATAAACGGTACAATGCCGATTCGTTTTATGCGTTGAAAAATGTGTATTTGATTCGTTTCGTAGCAGGTCGTGCGCGGGGGCGGCGTGTATGGCTTTGCGGGGCGGGTAGGCTTGCGCGGAAACACAGCCAATCGTTCAGAGAAAAAATTTCCATTGCTGGATTCATCGATATTGATCCGAAAAAAATTGGAAGAAGAATAGAAAATCTCCCAGTAATCGCTTTGGAAGAGTTGGGCAATCCTTCAGAAAACTACGTCATCAGCTACGTCGGAAATCGACATGCGCGCGAGTGGATTGCGGACGAATTGATGAAGAAAAATTTTGTGGCGGGTGATGATTTTATTCTGGCGAGTTGAAGGGAGTTGGTGAATTTTTGAATTGGTGAATTGGCGATTTTTCATTTACTAAATCACCAACTCGCCAATTCAAAAACTAGCAAAGGCAATGCGGGAGGCCCTTACCAAACCCAATTATAAGCATACAAACGAATTCCGGGTAAATCAGCATTCGCTTGTTTTCCGAAACTTTTCCAAGCACGTTCGAGGTTGATTTCGTAGCGGTAATCGACGTCTGTTGGTCGCTGCTCTTCGGCGGTTAAATACAAATGTTCTCCAACACCAAAAACAATGCGTTTCAATTGCGGACAAGTAGCAAAGCGATTCAGAAATTTCATCATATCGGCGATGTAATAAAAAAAATCTTCGCGCTCGGTGTACGATGAATCGGGAGGATAGGCAAATTGAATGTGAATGGTTCGCAAATTGGTTAATTGTGCACAATCAAAAAGTAGCAAGCTATCTAGATCATCGGCAAAAAGTGTGATGGCCGTTGCGCGTTCGGGATGTTTGAAAATTACCGTCAACGATTGCGGAACAGGCGGAACGGCAATTGTATCGATTTCGCTGATCGGCAAAAAATTAGTTTGCTGTGCCCACATGGGCAACGCAACAAAAAGAAATAAAAAAAAGGAGAAAAAACTTTTTTTGAACATCATAGCAATGCCGCAAAGATCGCTATTTGTTTTTATTGATGCTAAAAAATGATTTACCAATCCCAGTTGTAAGCATATAGATTGACCTTAGGCAAGGCTTTTGAGAGCGTTGCGCCGTAATTTTCCCAAGCACGTTGAATATTCAAATCGTATTCGGGATAAGTCTGACCACTTGCTTTGAGTTTGCGGGCTTTTTTCTGCGCTCTCGGATTTAAGTAAATTAACTCGCCGATGTGAAAAATGATGCGTTCTAATTTTGGACAGCTAGCAAACAAAGCGAGTTTTTTTAACCGTTGTTGTGTTTTTGAAATGAATTGTTTCCGTTTGCGCCAAGACCAATCAGGATCGCAGGTATATTCGACATAAACGGTTTGCAACGCTGTTAATTTCGAGCAGTCGTATGGTGCTAAATTGTCTAATTCTTCGGGTCGAAGGCTAATTGAAACCCATGCAGCTGGGGATTCAAAGACTTTTGCAAATGTAGCTGAACTCATCGCATACAAAATTGAGTCAACTTCCGAAATTGGTCGAAAGGATTGCTGTTGTGCCTGTATAAGACCCGTAAAAAGAATACACAAAAAAAGAAATGCGCTGCGTTTCATGGTGGCTTTGTTTTATCAGCAAAAATACGTGAACAGATCTAAGAGCCTGTTTAAAATTTGTTTTTGAGAATTGTTATGATGGCTTTTTGTACCA
>JAAFIA010000111.1 GCA_013298545.1 Bacteroidota bacterium
TCTTTTTGCACCATACTTCGTTGCGTTTTTTGACCGTAGTCGTTCTACTATGGCCTGCAAAACGCGCCTCGTCTGGCACAAAAATCCATCATAACAATTCTCAAAAACAAATTTTAAACAGCTTCTTAAACAATTTTAAAAAGTTTGGATACTTCGGTTTTATAATTCTCCCCAATCTGAATCGCCGTATTTTTTTCATCATCTAGTGTCAACATATTTCCATTGATAGCAATGACCTTATCGATATTGACCGCATGTGATCGGTGAATGCGTACCAATAGCGGGTGGCTGAAGTCTTCGAGAAAAGATTTTAAGCTTACAGCCCGCGTGTATTTTTTCTTTGTGGTATGCACATAGCAATATGAACCATCTGCTTCTACCCACGAAATATCTTGAATATCGATTCGGAATATAGTTTCTCCATCTTTCAGGAATAGGCGGTCTTTGAATACAAAACTAGTTTCGGGAATTGTTTTGTTGGGGCCTATCGCCGCTGTAATCCCTTTGCTTGAATTGTGAAAAGCAAGTTCGATAGCAATGGATAACTCACGCGCACTAAATGGTTTTAGCAAATACGCCGCCGGATTTGTTTTTTTTGCTCGTTCAAATGTTTCTTCGTTACTATGGTCAGTCAGGTAAATGATGGGAATTGAAGTTTGGCTATTGATTTTAATGGCTGTATCAATGCCATCTAGTTTACCTGCCAATTGAATATCCATGAGTACAATATCTGGCTGTACAACCAGAATTTGCTCGGCGGCAATTTCACCTTTTGTTGCTTTTCCTGCAATCGTAAAGCCAGCTTTGAGCAGTATGGTTTCTATACTCTCCGAAATAACCATTTTGTCTTCGACAATAAAAATAGAGACAGGTTTCATAGCATTGTTTTTAAATTTGGAATATGAACAGAAACCGCAGTTCCTTGCGGATTTGAATCAATAGTAATTTTTCCGTCTAAATCTGCTGCAAACAAACGCAAGAGCCGAATGCCAAAAGAACTCGAATGCTCTATTTCTTTAGCGTTTTTCATGCCAAGGCCATTGTCTTTCACGAGCAATTCTACCTGTTGCTCATTGGCTTCGAAGACAATACTTAACATAGGTTTCTCGACTCCTGAAAAAGCATGTTTAAGTACATTGCTGATGAGTTCATTGTAAATAAAGCCAATGCTCAACGCACGATCGGCATCCATTAAAACGGGGGCAATGTGCTGTTCTAGCAACACCTGATCCTTTGTAAAACCATACGATTCGAGTAAGTTTTCGAGCAGCGCATCTAAATAAATATGAATCTCTATTTGCGCACTCAAGGTGTCGTGGTATAAATTTTTATGAATTAAAAGCATCGCATTTAACCGTGTCGAAACGGCTTGAAGCATATCTTGAGCGACTTTATCTTCAATCCGATCTTTTTGAAGTTCAAGAATACTGGATAAGATCTGCAAATTGTTTTTTACACGATGATGAAGCTCGCGCATCAACATTTGTTTTTGGTCAATAATCGTCTGCTTCTGCTGAATGATGGTTTGATTTTGATGCAGTAATTTTTTTCTAGAACGATTGATGTAAAAAAGCAAAGCTGCAATGATGATAAAGAGCACTACAACACCCGCGAGCAAATAAATCAACGTATGTTGCTTGTCGAGCAATGTAGCTTGTGTTTTGTCGCGTTCGTTTAAGGAAACAATTTCTTGCTCTTTTTTTTCTGTTTCATACTTTATTTGCAATTCTGCCAAAGCCTTACGCTGATTTTCATCTTGCAGGGTGTCTTGGAGTGTTTCATACCGATCATAAAACAAGAGCGCATTTTTATAATCGCCACGCGCGCGAAATACATTTGTTGTCAGTAAATAGTTTTGAAGCAATTCTTTTTTTACGTTGCTTGTGGCCAAAGCAGCGCGTGCCAGTTCGAGTTGGTGAAGGGCCAAGTCGTATTTTCCCCAAGCTAAATATAGATTGCCGAGCTTATTGTATGTTTCTGCTTTTCCTTTAGGGTCTTGCACACTAGCTTTTAACTCGAGAGATTGGAGGTAGTAGTTTTGCGCGCGCGTGTACTCATTCTTTAAAAAGTAAACCTCGCCTAAAAGGTCGAGACTTACAGCCATCATTTGCTGATCTTTTAATTCGGTTTTGAGTTTCAACGAACGATTTAAAAAATCGATGGCCAAATCGTAATTTCCTTTCTTGATGTAGGTTTGGCCAATATTGGTAAGGGAGTTTGCGATACCTTTCTGGTGATTTATTTTTTGGCGAAGTTTCAACGCCGATTCATGGTAGCGAAGTGCATTGTCGTAGTTTCCTTGCTCTATTTGAATATTGGCAATGGTCGAATAACAAGATGCTTGTTCTTTATACAATTTAGATTGATCGTAATAACGTGCCGCTTGAAGCAATTGATCGAGAGCTAAATTATAATCACCTTGTTCTTTGTAAGCAATGCCGATATTGGTTTGGCATGCCGCAACGGCATAAGCATTGTTTAGCCGCGATTCTATCTCCAAGGCTTTTTGGTAGGAACGAATGCTTTGCGTGTATTGTCCTATTTTAGAATAGATCGCTCCAATATTATTGTAAGCAGATGCGCTCGAATTGCTATCGTTCAGTTTCTCATCATAAAGCAACTCTTCGTTGAAATAAAGCAATGCCTCTTCGTAATTATGTTCTTCATAATGAAAAACACCAAGCTCCTGCAACACAAGGGCAATATCTTTAGGAGTGTTACTTTTTCTGCTTACCGCCAACGCCTCATTCAGAAGTGCCAAGGATTCATCGAAAGCCAAACGCGCGCTTGTGCAGAAGGAAAGATGAATTAAGGCATAAACCTGCATGCTTGGTTGATTTACTTTACGAGCAAGATGAAGCCCTAATGAAAAATAGTAGGATGCTGAGTCAATGTTGTTGCGCGTTCGGAAATGCTCTCCAAAAAAATGATGGCTTTTAATTTCTGCCAGCGTATCGTTTAGTATTTTCGATAGACGAATGGCCTCTTTATAGTATGTATAGGTTTGTGTGGAAGTATCGATGCTGATGATTTGGTGAAGCAATGCTATTTTTTGAATACCACTTGATTTTGCAAGCCGCTGCAGAAGCGAATCTACTTGGGCGCACATACAAGACGCATACATACACAGCAGGAAGCAAAGGGTCTTTTTCATGCAGTTGACAATGCGCTTAATGGTTAAGAATTAGAAGCGAATGTAGTAGAATACTTTGATATTTATTCTTGTTGTATTAATTAAGAAGCTGTTTAAATTTCATCCTTTGATTTTGTTATGTGTCTTTTTGCACCATACTTCGTTGCGTTTTTTGACCGTAGTCGTTCTACTATGGCCTGCAAAACGCGCCTCGTCTGGCACAAAAATCCATCATAACAATTCTCAAAAACAAATTTTAAACAGCTTCTAAATACAAGCAATAAAAAAAGCCCCCTGAAAATTCAGGAGGCTTTGGTTTGGCATTACTGAGCAATCAATGTATCTGAACGTTCAAGCTCATTGACAATTGTTACGGTTACAAGTTTGGGTTGGTAACCACTTGCTGTAATACCGAGTTTGTAAACACCCGCTTGGATGCCAACGATGGTGTAATCGCCATTGCTATCGGTTGTTGCAGTATGCGACGGAGTTGCTTGTCCTAATTTTTTCAGAACAACTTGTCCGAACGGAACCGCAATACCACCTGCGCCGCGAACGTGTCCGCGAAGGATAATCGGTTCTTCTTCGCAATCAGAAATCACTTGCATGTGTGCTTGTGATGCAACTTCGGGAAGCGATGGATTTGTATCCATGTTCATTGATAAGAAGAACGACATAATCCCGCTGGCAATTAAAAAAAACGTTTTCATTTTGTTTTCGTTTTTAATGCTGAATGGTTGCGGACTACCCACACGTGTCTTGCCTGATGAAGCCAGAGACTTCACAGAACCACGGTTTTGGTCCAAATTGGCGGGATGGATTTCTCCGGTTTCCAGTTGCATCGGCACTTAGCGGTTAGCTGTTCCGCGATTGCCATCCCAGGTCAATGGCCGAGGCAAATGGATTGGAGTATGCTACTTGCAATTGATGTAGAAAAACGAACTGCTTTTTTTCCTGATTCAGGAGCGGGTCTTCGCCCGTGCGATACATTTCTTTTTTTCTGCGATCAATTTGTGTTGTGTGAATTTCACGATACAAATGTTCAACTGTTTGCAAAAAGAGAGCATACCGATTCTTGCCTTTGTGTATCCTTCAAATATCATAGGTTCGCCTTTTTTTATCCTGCAAAAAAGCACTTTTAGAAAAAGAAAATAGGTATTCAGAAATTTTTATAGGTTGTAATTCGCCAATTCCATTTGTTTGAATAAAAATCTAAAACATGGAATATTCCGCTATTGACATCAAACGACTGCTAGACGAAATCAGCCAAGAATCTGATAAGACACTTGCACATTCGCAATTTCATGACATGTATTTGTTTCTAGATCAGAAGTACCGCGAACGGTTTAAGAAAACAATTCCAATTGCTGATGATTATTTATATCGTAAATTATTTTCTCCTTTGATTAAAGGCGTTAATGAAAAAATGAAACTCAATCTCACACCAAATTGTTTAGATGCTATCACACAGGCACTCGGATATAAAGGTTATGGTGAGTTTTTGCGTATGGAACATCCATCCATCAGCCCAACAACGGCTAATTGTGCTGGCCAATGGTATAGTTATGTGCGTTGTAATTCAGGACAGCCATACATTTTACGCGCACCAGTAAAAATTTATCAGGATAAGAAGGTGATGCGAATGGAACTACAAGGCCCATCGCGTTTATTTAAAGGTGTTTTTCAAGCGAGCGATAATTGCCACTACTGTTTATTAGAAAGTAAGCAGGCGAAAAATATCTATTTGGTTTTGAAAACTGGTTTGGTGAGTAGGATCGAAGTGATGCAGGGGGTTTTTTCTGGCTTATCGGGCGGCGGCGATCCAATTGCTGGACGCGAAATTCTAGTTCGTCAAGTAGAGGAGTTTTCAAATCTGTTGCCACAACGTATTGCCATCAAAGAGATGTTGAAATCGAAGATGCGCGAAGAAGTTGCCGTTGCTACTTATTTCAATAGTGCCGAAAAAAGCATTATTAAAGCTGGAATTAGCAGCACATTTACCCTCGATGATTTGGACGCGACAGCATAACTAGTTGTTGTATCAATTAATAGTACATATTCAATTTGCAACCGAAATGCCTAAAACATATTATTTATACAAATCGTCATCCAATATGCACGGCCCTTTTTCATTAATAGCAAGCAATTTGAATAAAGCTATTCTTCGCTCTTCGGGTGTTTATTTGCTTGCTCATAAAACGAGTAAAGGCATGGCCATACTTTATGTAGGGCGGTCAGAAAATTTGAGACAACGGCTAAATCATTATATAGGGAAGTACAACTATTTCTTTTTTAAAACAACAGAAACTGTAAATGGTGCTTTTTTCGCAGAATGCCGTGAGTTTCATCGCTACGGAAAAGCGAATTATTTGAACAATCGAATTCATCCCGCTGTGCCCGCAGGAACGAGTCTGCCCTCATGTAGCGAGCGTGGATGCAAAGGCGAGGCATATTAATTCATCACTAAAAACAAAACAACATGGCATTTACTGAAAAAGAAATTCAAGCCGTTTGGGAAAAAGGGAAAACCGTTGCTGGTAACGATCCTAATGTTTATCGGAAAGACCAATGTGATGCGTGGATCGTGCGCAATGCTTATGGAAAGCAATCTGATTATGGTTGGAATATTGACCACATTACACCTGTATCAAAAGGAGGTAGCGATCAACTTTCTAATCTACGACCACTTCAATGGGCGAATAATGCCCGAAAAGCTGATGGAAATTTAAGTTGCGCCATCACCTCAAGAGGTAATGAAAATGTGAAGGTCTAGGATACCCATAACTTAAAAGTTGTCAAAATTCATAGTATAAATAACCGCGCGAAACTAAAAAAGGCTGCCTTGAAAAAGACAGCCTTTTGCGGGGTTAATGCAACTAGCAACGCGCCCGTTTGCAATGTGTTCTTAAATTGCTTGTTACAATAATGCTTTTTATATGCTTGCCTTTTGATGGTCAATTATCGGGTGCTTTTTGCTAATTGATGAATCAAAATTAAAGTTGCCTTTTGATTTGGTAAGGTCTAATTGTCCAAATAGCGTTTTGACTGTACGAAATGCGCTTTTGACTTTTTTTGATGGAATATTGATGTGTAATTTATCGGCTCAATGAGGTCCATAATTTTAGCTGAGTTACGCTTCATTTTGCTATTTATGCCTTTTTAAGAGGAAACGAAAGGCTCTAAACGATGCGCTTTTTTTAAAACGAATAAAACCATCTATTTGTGTGTGAACTAGGATTGTTTGCTTGTGGTTTGGCATAAACGTCTTAAAATGAGGACTAAACGGAATATATATGTGCATGAAAGTTATTAACGGATCTTCAACGGCGCAATATTTTGGTTGTTATTTACACCTATCTAAACCAAACCAAAAACTCCATGTACACAAACAACTCTCCCAATCGGGATGGCTTGCAAATGCCACCCCCGAAACAGTATTGGCGTAAGCTATGCTTACCCATTTTCCTGCTTTTGATGCTTTTTGTAAGCACAGAAGTTCACGCAAGCCATTACCGTTATGGCAATATTTCTTGGTCGCGACCAAACAATGCTTCGCGTACCGTTACCTTTAAAGTAAACCAATCGTGGCGGCGTTCTGCTTTCGGTGCGCCAGTAGTTGGAAGTGTGATTGGAGGTGGTACACTTTTATTTGGTGATGCGACGTCAAGTCCTATTAACATCACGGTTACCTCTGTCAATATTGTTGACGATTGGTTTTACGGTACTGCCACCATTGTTCATACATACACTGGCACTGGCACTACGTTTACTGCTTCATATTCCAGTGGCGCACGTATTGCTTCACCCTTGCAAAACAATGCCAATGGTAACTTCTCGTCGCAAACAATTGTGCAATTTGTCAATGGCAATTTAGCATCGCCTGTTTCTACCGTGCCACCAATTATCAATTTACCAGTTGGTGCGCCTGCAGCAAGTTATGCCATTCCTGCTTCCGATCCTGATGGATCGACGTTGACGTATTCGCTCGCTACCACGGCACAATTTGGTGGTACACAACCTGCAGGTGTTGCGGTTAATTCATCTACGGGTGTTTTGACGTTCAATACGGTTGGTAAAACGGTCGGACATTTGTATAGCACAGCTGTTACCATTACCGATCAAAACGGATCCAATACCGTAGTTGATTTTCTCATGTTGATGGTGAATGCATCTAATCCGCCTATCTATGATTATGCGATAACACCAGCAAACGCTTTTGTCTATAATTTGAATCCGGGTCAACCGTTGACATTCAACGTCAAAGCACAAGATTTTGATCCGGGTAGCACGGTTACACTTAGTGTTGTAGGTTTAACTACAGGGATGACTTTTACTCCCGCACTTCCTTTTACAGCAAATCCAATAACAACAACATTTAACTGGACACCAACATCGGCACAGTTAGGTACTTATATATTGAGTTTCACGGCACAAGACAATGTAGGCATTCAGGCACAAACATCGGTGATCATCAATGTCAGTGTAAATCCAACATTTATTGCTCCAACACCAGCGGCCAATTCTTCGCGTTTTGTGTTGTCTGGAACATTGATAACGGATGTGATTAAGGCCGCCAATCCAAATCCAGCTGTACTCACGCGTATCAATACCGCAACACTTCCTGCGGGCGCAACAGTTTCTCCTGCTGTACCAACAGCTTATGCGGTGAATCCAACAACAACCATGAACTGGACACCTACTCCAGCGCAATGGGGTGTGAATACATTCACCTACACGGCACTCGATCAAAACACAGCCACAGCCACGCGCACATACGATATTGAAGTGAATACGATGCCAGCTTTTGCCTCTACGCCAATACTTACAGCGCAAGCTTGTGTTCCTTATTCTTATACCATCACCGCTACGGATGCAAACATTCCTTACGGCGATGTTGTGGATATTCATGGTGCAACTATTCCAGCTTGGTTGACATTGACCGCTACTGGAAATGGTACTGCTGTTCTTTCTGGAACACCAACCGCTGCCGATCTCGGAACGCATTTGGTTGAACTCGAAGCAGAAGATTTTTATCACCACGCCAATCCAACAGCGGTTGAGCAATCGTTCTCGATCAATGTTGTTGACAATACACCGCCAACAGCAGTTTGTCAAAACATCACCGTGAATTTGGATGCAAATGGACAAGCTTCCGTTACTGCGGCCATGATTAACAATGGAAGTGCCGATAACTGTGGTGCTGTAACAACGGCAATTACTGCTGGAACAACAACTTATTCGTGCACCGATAATGGAGCAACATTCCCTGTTGTACTTACCGTAACCGATATTGCTGGTAATGTAAGTTCATGCACGGCACAAGTTACTGTTGCAGATCCAAACCACAACTGTTGTGCTGCGCCTGCGGCTATCTGCCAGAATGTAACCATTGCTTTGGATGCCAATGGTAATGCTACGGTTTCGGCTGCTCAAGTGAATAACGGAAGTACAGCAGATTGCGGCTTGCAGTCGATGACGCTTTCGCAAACCAATTTTACCTGCGCTCAGGTTGGAAGCAATACCGTTACATTGACTGTTACGGATATCAATAACGCAACGGCTTCTTGCAATGCGGTTGTAACTGTTGTTGATGCAATTCTTCCAACGATTGCTTGCGCTGCGAATGTTTCTGTGAATGCAGACAACGCATCATGCGCTGCCACTAACGTAAATCTTGGCACACCAACAACTGCTGATAATTGCGGCGTTTCATCAGTAAGCAACAACGCACCAACATCTTATCCAGTTGGAACAACAACCGTAACTTGGACTGTAACGGATGTGAATGGTAACTCTGCAACTTGCACACAAGACGTAGTTGTAACCGACAACCAAAACCCAACGATTGCTTGTGCTGCGAATGTTTCTGTAAATGCAGACAACGCCTCATGTGCAGCAACGAATGTAAATCTTGGTACACCAACAACGGCTGATAATTGCGGCGTTGCATCAGTAAGCAACAACGCACCAACATCTTATCCAGTTGGAACAACAACCGTAACATGGACTGTAACGGATGTGAATGGTAACACCGCAACTTGCACACAAGACGTAGTTGTAACCGACAACCAAAATCCAACGATTGCTTGCGCTGCTAACGTTTCTGTGAATGCAGACAACGCCTCATGCGCTGCCACCAACGTAAATCTTGGTACCCCAACAACGGCTGATAATTGCGGCGTTGCATCAGTAAGCAACAACGCACCAACATCTTACCCAGTTGGAACAACAACCGTAACTTGGACTGTAACGGATGTGAATGGTAACTCTGCAACTTGCACACAAGACGTAGTTGTA
>JAAFIA010000112.1 GCA_013298545.1 Bacteroidota bacterium
CGTCTGCTTGGCAATACGGGTCAATATCAATTCATCATTACAGAAATTGGCGGAACGGTTGGCGATATTGAATCGTTGCCGTTTATTGAATCGGTTCGTCAGTTGAAATGGGAAATGGGTAAAGATGTGTTGGTGGTTCACCTCACACTGATTCCGTTTCTTTCTGCTTCGGGCGAATTGAAAACCAAGCCAACGCAACACTCGGTAAAATTGCTTCAAGAGTATGGTATTCAAGCCGATATTTTGGTTTGCCGTACAGAGCATGAAGTGAGCGCCGAGATTAAACGCAAAATCGCTTTGTTCTGCAACGTCGAAACGGCAGCTGTTATTGAAGCGCGTGATGCGAAAAGTATTTACGAAGTTCCGCTGTTGATGGAGAGCGAAAAACTCGATGAGGTGGTGTTGCAAAAACTCAATTTACCGAGCGATAAACTTCCTGAACTTTCGCGTTGGAAAGAATTTTTACATAAACTCTACAATCCGAAAAACGAAGTACGCATCGGATTGGTTGGAAAATATATTGAGTTGAAAGACTCGTACAAATCCATTGCCGAAGCCTTTATTCATGCTGGTGTTTCTAACGAATGTAAGGTGAATGTAGAATGGATTCATTCTGAAAGTATCACCGAAGAAAATGTGCAGGAGAAATTGGGAAGTTTGAGTGGTATTTTGGTTGCCCCAGGATTTGGACATCGTGGTATTGAGGGGAAAATTACAGCCATTCGATTTGCGCGCGAACACAAAGTTCCGTTTTTCGGAATTTGCTTGGGCATGCAATGTGCAGTGATTGAATTTGGTCGCAATGTGCTCGGTTTGAAAGGTGCGCATTCTTCCGAGATGGATCCGAATACACCATATCCGGTGATTGATTTGCTCGAAGCGCAGAAAAAAGTAACGCATAAAGGCGGAACCATGCGTCTGGGTGCTTATCCTTGTCAAGTGGTTGAAGGCACACATGCGTTTGCGAGTTATGGCAAACGTACGATTTACGAACGTCATCGCCACCGTTTTGAATTCAACAACGAGTACCTGAGCGATTTTGAGAAAGCGGGAATGACGGCTACGGGAATTAATCCAGAAGGCGGTTTGGTTGAGATTGTTGAAATCAAAGATCATCCGTGGTTTGTGGGTGTTCAGTTTCACCCAGAATATAAATCGACGGTAGAAAATCCGCAACCTTTATTTGTATCGTTTGTCAAAGCAGCGGTTCAAGTAAAGAAAAGAGCAGAGGTAAACGTATAAGCGTTACTTTTTAACGTCCAATAAAAACGGGCAATCCTTTTCAGAGAAAAATATGCGGCGCATTCTTTTGCTTTCCGATACGCATGGGCATCTCGATCCGGCCATTTGGAAGTACGTGGATGCGTGCGACGAAATCTGGCATGCGGGCGATATTGGAACCGTGGCGGTAAGTGATGCGTTGGAAAAACAAAAACCGTTGCGCGCTGTTTATGGCAATATTGATGGGCAAGATGTGCGTATTCGTTATCCCGAAAATTTACGGTTTATGTGCGAGGGGGTAGATGTGTGGATGACGCATATTGCGGGAAGACCAGAAAATTATCCGGCAAAAATTAAGCAGGTGATGAAAACGCATGCGCCGAAAATTTTTATTTGCGGGCATTCACATTTGCTCTTGGTGAAATTTTCGCAAGAGTTCCGGTGTTTGCATTTGAATCCGGGTGCGGCGGGTGTGCATGGGTTTCACCACGTCAAAACCATGTTGCGGTTTGTGATTGAGGGGAGCGAAATAAAAAACATGGAAGTTATTGAGCTGGGGCCGCGGGCGGCAAAGAAAACAACCGATTAACGCAAGCGATCTGCCGAACGTACCAAGTTTTCGTCTTTTCGGATGAAATAGGCTGCCAAAAAGAAGCACACAATATTCAAGATGGTAAGCCATGCGCCAATGGCAGGTGCGGCTGTTTGATTGGGTGCGAGGCTAGTAAATGCAGAAGGTACGGCGATGAGTGCTGCCGTGAAAAAAACAGCAAGCAATAACCCAATGCGGCAGATCAGAATTTGCTGAGAGCGATTTTTAAAACGGATAATTGCAAACACAGCAATGAGAACGAGCAGAAGTTGTCCGGCAAGCGCGATGGGAAGATCGAGTAGGCTGAGCGAAAATGTTTCGGTGGTTTTCCCAACAGTATAGGCAAGTACGGGAATGAATAAAAGAAGGACAAAAAGAACGCCTACAAAGGCGAGAAAGAGTGATTGAATGCGCTGGATCATGAGAATTAAATGAGGTGTCAAAAATACAAACTGCAACGCCATGACGTGCAAATAATTAAAAAAGCAAGAAAAAAAACGGAAAACATGCAATGTGTAAAGATTCTTCGTAATATTGTAGCGAATCAACGGCAGTAGTTGTTCCGATTCTATAAAACCTGTTCTGGTTTTATGCTCTCCAAAAACATTCAAATTAAATCAGTATCACGTCAATCGAATTTCTATAATTATTCTTACCCGCTTTGGTTGTAGCTGCGATGTTGCCAAGCAGGGTTTTAGAAACCTCATTCATTCACACATTTATTTTTTATCATGTACGATATTATCGAACTGAACAGCAAACTCGTTGGTGAGTTGCGCGAAATTGCCAAGGGATTAAACATTCCCAAATACGATGCATTAAAAAAGCAAGAGCTTGTTTATCAGATTCTCGACCAGCAAGCTGTTGCGGGTGCAAAGAACGAAGGTGAAAAATCGGCTAGCCCAATTCCTGCAAAGCGTGGACGTAAGCCTAAATCTGAAACAACAGAAACAGAAAGCACCGATCTTTTTCAGGGTGAGGAAAAACCAGATCCACGTTTTATTTCGCTCGAAGAAAAAAAGGAGGAAACTGCTCCTAAAACAGAACCGAAAAAAAATCCAGCAGATATTGATCTGAGCGATATTACGAGTGATGTTGTTCCAACTCCGAAAAAAGAAGGCGAACAAAAAACACCACAAACTCCACAGCCACCACAACAGCAACAACCGCGTCAGCCGTATCAGCAAAAGCCGTATCAGCAACGCAAACCATACAATAATCCACAACAACAGCAAGGGTACAACAAGCCACAATCCAATACGCCTGTTCCACCGCCACCACCACCTCCGGCATACAATCAGGTTCCTGCTTTTATTCAAGCGCAGGGTGGCGATAAAACCAATACACCTGTTCCGCCACAAAATCAGAATCCCAATCAAACACCGAATACACAGCAACCAACCCCTCCGGTAACACCGCAGACACAAAATCCGGTTGCACAAAATCAAAATCCGAACCCACCTGTTCAGCAGCAACAGAAACAGCCTGTTCCACAGCAACAACCACAAGGACAGCAAAATCAAAACCCGCAGCAGAATCCACAACAGCAACAGAATTACGGCAATCAGCAGCAAGGTGGTTATTACCAAAATCAGCGTTACCAACAACGTACACCTCCTGCACCGCCAGTAGAAGAATATAATTTCGACAATATCGTTGCGTGCGAAGGTGTTTTGGAAATTATGCCTGATGGATACGGATTTTTACGTTCGGCAGATTACAATTACCTCAACTCGCCCGACGATGTTTATGTATCCCAATCGCAAATCAAATTGTTTGGTTTGAAAACGGGTGATACCGTTCGTGGTACAGTTCGTCCGCCGAAAGAAGGCGAAAAATATTTTCCGCTTGTTAAAGTCGATAAGATCAATGGACGTGATCCGAGCTTTGTGCGCGACCGTGTTCCATTCGATTTTCTGACACCACTTTTCCCAAAAGAAAAATTCAAACTCATTGGTCGTAAAGATGGCAAGGCTTCGCTTTCGATGCGTGTCATGGATATGTTTACACCAATTGGGAAAGGTCAGCGCGGCTTGATTGTGGCGCAACCGAAAACGGGTAAAACCATGTCGTTGAAAGAAGTTGCGAATGCAATTGCAGACAACAATCCTGAAGTTTACTTGATGATTTTGCTCATCGACGAACGTCCAGAAGAGGTTACCGATATGGCGCGCAGCGTTCGTGCCGAAGTGATTGCCTCAACATTTGACGAGCCAGCAGAGCGCCACGTAAAAATTGCAAACATCGTTCTTGAAAAAGCAAAACGCATGGTTGAGTGTGGGCATGATGTGGTTATTCTCCTCGATTCCATCACACGTTTAGCGCGTGCATACAATACTGTTCAACCAGCTTCTGGAAAAGTTTTATCAGGTGGTGTAGATGCGAATGCTTTACACAAACCAAAACGTTTCTTTGGTGCGGCACGTAAAATTGAAGGTGGCGGATCGCTTACCATCATTGCTACTGCGTTGATTGATACAGGTTCTAAAATGGACGAAGTGATCTTTGAAGAATTTAAAGGAACAGGCAATATGGAATTGCAGCTTGATCGCAAATTGGCGAATAAGCGCGTATTCCCTGCTATTGATTTGGTTTCTTCTTCTACTCGCCGCGATGATTTGTTGGTGGACAAAGAAAGCTTACAACGCATCTGGATTTTGCGCAATCACTTGGCAGATATGAATCCGCAAGAAGCGATGGAGTTTATGCTCATGCGCATGAAAAATTCACAGTCTAATGAGGAATTCCTCGTATCGATGAACGGTTAAGTATGAATGCTATTCTAAAAACCGGATTGTTGTCGGGCTTGTTGGCTTGTGCGTTGATGTTGGTAGAGCGTTATGCGCCTTCAGCGATTATGGTATCTGTTGCGCATTATGCAACGATTATTGTTTACCTCGCTGGAATTTATTTGGGCGTAAAGCGTACACGCGACGAGCAGCACAATAAAGCACTGGAATTTAAATTGGGCTTGAAAGCCGGATTTAGCACGGCTTTCATATCAGCAACATTGATGGGTGTGATGATGTTTATTTTGTTTTTGCTCATGAATCCTGTCGATATGATGGAAGAGTATGTGCGAAACAACGTTACGTCAACAGAAGTCATGACCATTCTCCGCAGTATGACGATTCCTACGTTTATCAAAGGTGCCGTAACGATTACTATTTTCAATCTTCTTGTTGGTCTTTTCATGTCCATCATGGCTGCACTTGTTTTAGGCAAGCGTGGCGGTGTACTGGGAACAAAAGACGAAGCATAAATTAATTGATCTATCCATAAAAAAATCCCGCTTGCGTTTGCTTGCGGGAGTTTTTTATTCATGCGTTTTTATAAATACAATTTACTCCACTAAGTATAAGCTCCTACGCGTTTGCAACGCGTAGGTATGAGAAGCGCGTTTGCAACGCGCATTACAAGAAATCTTCTTTTAGCAAATCGAAAAACTTTCAATAACTCTGATTTCGCGTTGTAAACGCGAATTTCGGCCCTACGCGTTACAAACGCGCAGGAGTTTTTGTTCATGCTTCATGCAACTCATTCCTTCAAACTGTCAGCCAGTGCCGCAAAATCTACACCATCAAAATTTCCAGAAGTCATGAGGAGTAAAACGCTGTTGTTCCACGATTTACTTTTGATGTAATTAACCCAAGCCGCAGAGTCGGTAAAAATAACGAGGTCTTCACGGGCAAAGGCTTGTTTGACTTGCTCTTCGCTTATGGGTTTTAATTTTTTATGGGCAATGGTTTGTGGGTTGAAATAGACACACGCTTCGTCAGCAGTATGCATCGCGCCAGCGTATTCGGCTAGGAAATTTTCGTTGAGGCTACTAAACGTGTGCAGTTCCATACAAGCCACAAGATGCCTTTCGGGAAATTGTTTTTTTACGGCAGCCGTTGTCGCTTTTAATTTAGATGGCGAATGGGCGAAATCTTTAAAGCAAGTAAAATGATCGGTTTTCCGAACGAGTTCCAATCGTTTTGCTGCGCCAGTAAAAGATTGAATAGCGGCATCAAATTGTTCGTCGCTGAGGCCCATGGCGCGGCAAACGAGGCGCGCACCTTCGGCATTCATTAAATTGTGTTCTCCGAAAATTTGCAAGGGAACGCGTCGGTTTCCTTCGCGAATAAGCGTTGTTGTGCCGTTTTCAATTTCATGCGCTGGAATGGTGTATGGAAATTTGCGCAAGTGCGCAGGCGCATTTTCACCAACGCGTTTCAACTCGTCATCTTCTTGGCAATAAATCAATGTGCCAGCTGGTTCAATGAATTGTGTAAACAACCGGAATTGTTCGACATACAAATCAAATGTTGGAAATACATTGATGTGATCCCAAGCAATGCCACTCAATACGGCAATGTGTGGTTTGTATAAGTGGAATTTCGGACGCGGATCGATTGGCGATGCGAGGTATTCGTCGCCTTCAAAGACCGCGAATTTTGCTTCGTGTGTAATTTTTACCATGGTGTCAAATCCGGCGAGTTGTGCACCTACCATGTAATCGGTGTCCACGTTGTTGTATTTTAATACATGCAAAATCATAGCGGTAATGCTGGTCTTGCCATGACTGCCGCCTACGACAACACGAATTTTATCTTTGCTTTGTTCGTACAAATATTCGGGATAGGAATAAATTTTCAAGCCCATTTCTTGTGCACGTTTCAATTCGGGATTGTCGCCCCGCGCGTGCATGCCCAAAATCACGGCATCTAAATCTGAGGTGAGTACGTCTGGATTCCAGCCATCGTAAGTAGGGAGCAAGCCGTGTTTGGCAAGCCGACTGCGCGAAGGTTCGCGTATTTCGTCGTCAGATCCGGTAACGTGGTAGCCTTTCTGGTGCAGGGCAATGGCCATGTTGTGCATGGCACTTCCGCCAATGGCAATGAGGTGAATACGCATGTGTCTATTTTTCTAAGGTTAAACTTACCGCAAGATCATCTTGCTTGCTCTTGTTGGTAACACGTTTTTTAAACACAGAAATGTTATCAGAAAATGCGCTCAAATTTTTATCTTGGTGGACTAAAACGATATGCCATGAAAGTCTTATCCATTATTGGAGTTGTCTTCAGTATAGCCGGTATCATTGTGTGCTTGGCGATGATGATTGAAACCAAATGCTACTGTTATTGCAACGATGATTTTTTATTGAATCGTTCGCGCACGCCGGAAGATGTTTTGATTGGTGGTTCGTTGGCTATTTTTCTGTTTGTGTTTTTTCTTGTTTTTTCAATTATTGCTACGGTAACGAGTTTTCGCAAACCTGCTGTCATGCCTGCTCCGCAGATGCCGATGTATGGCTATGGCAATCCTTACGCACAACAGCAGCCGTATCAGCAACCGCCACCACAGCAAAATTCCTATCAGAATCCATACAATCAAAATCCACCGAATCAACACTAACTGCGGTTATGAAATTACATACAATCAATACGGGCTTTTTTAAACTGGATGGTGGGGCGATGCATGGTGTTGTTCCGAAATCGCTTTGGAATAAACACAATCCTGCTGATGAGAATAATCTATGTACGTGGGCCATGCGTTGCTTGCTGGTGGAGTACGGCGATAAATTGGTTTTGATTGACAATGGTATTGGAACGAAACAGGACGAGAAATTTTTCGGTCATTATTATTTACATGGTGGCGTTTCGCTGGAATCGTCATTACGTGCTGCGGGTTTTGGGATGGATGACATCACGGATGTTTTTCTCACGCATTTACATTTCGATCATTGCGGGGGAAGCATTGTGCGAGCAGGCGATAAATTTGTTCCGGCATTTAAAAACGCTACGTTCTGGAGCAACGAAGAACATTGGAAATGGGCTACACAGCCCAATCCGCGTGAGAAAGCAAGTTTTCTGAAAGAAAATATTTTACCCATTCAAGAAAGTGGTCAATTGAAATTTGCGACGGATGGGCAAGAATTATTTCCGGGATTCAAATTGTGGTTTACGTATGGTCATACAGGTGCGATGATGTTGCCGCACATTACGCAAGCAGATCAAACACTCGTTTTTATGGCGGATTTGATGCCTTCGGTTGCGCATATTCCCTTGCCTTGGGTGATGGCTTACGATACGCAACCCTTGGATACGTTGAAGGAGAAGGCTTCGTTTTTGCAAAAAGCGGCTGACGAAAAGTATGTCTTGTTTTTTGAGCATGATGCGCTGAACGAATGTTGCACCGTGCAACAAACAGAGAAAGGTATTCAACGCGCAACAACAGGTTCGTTGCGGGATTTTTTCGGATAAATAGGTGTTGCTAAAAACCAATTAAACATGGTGGTCATGGAAAAGTCTGGAATTGGTTTGGTTTTATCGGGAGGCGGGGCGCGGGGCTTTGCGCACTTTGGTGTTTTGCAAGCGTTGGATGAGTTGAAGATTGATGTGCGAGCGGTAGCGGGGGCGAGCGCGGGGGCAATTGCGGGTGCGTTTTGGCTTTCGGGACATAAACCCCAAGAGTCGATAGAATTGATTCGTTCGTACAGCGTTTTTTCGTGGATGCGTTTGCGCTGGCGAAGTCAAGGGATTTTGAACATGGAGAAAGTAGTGGAGTTGATGGAAAAATATCTACCCGCAACATTCGAAGAATTGTCAAAACCCTTGACAATTTGTGCAACCGATATTCTTGCAGGCGAATCGGTTTATTATCATTCGGGTCCGTTGGTAAAACCCATGTGCGGGTCGGCGGCATTGCCTGTTTTGTTTGATCCACTTGAGTTTGAAGGGCGACGCTTGGTTGATGGTGGTGCGTTGAATAATTTGCCACTTGAACCCTTGCAAGAAACCTGCTCTAAAATTATTGCGGTTCATGTCAATCCGGTTCAGCCTATTCGGAATGAGGATTTGGGTATGCGCAATGTTGTTGATCGCACCATTCGACTGGTTGTTGGTCAACAGATAGCGTATAAAAAAGCAATGTGTGCTGTATTTATCGAACCACCCGAAAGTTTGCAATCGAGCATGTTTGATTTAAAAGGTGCAGATAAATTATTTCAATCGGGTTACGATTCGGCGATGGCGGTAAAGGATGATTTATTGGCTTTGAAAACTAGTTGATGTATCAATTAAATTAGAAACTAGTAGTATTCTCTACGATTTCTGTTTTTAATTGATTTGGGTGGAAATTGCAGTTGAATTGTTGCAACGCGCGTTATAAACGCGCATCTCGAGCCACCTCGTTGCAAACGAGTTGGAGGCTGTGCTAGGGAAATCGTACAAAGAACGTCAAGAAAATCTGAGCGGAGATGTCAACGGAAGGTGCGAAGTTGCAATGAAAATGAGCTAACCGGCTGCCCGCCTAAGGCGGGTCAGGCTCATTTTCATTGCAATTTGGCAATAAAAAACAAACCCGCTACCTAATTCCTTGATATACTTAAAACCGTCTGTATTAGGCGTTATTCCTGAGATTAACGCCACTACGCTATTTACTTTT
>JAAFIA010000113.1 GCA_013298545.1 Bacteroidota bacterium
GGTGGCGATCCTGCAAACTTCCTCGATGTTGGTGGTACAGCCAATGCGGCCCGTGTAGAGCAAGCGTTCCGAATTATCCTCCGCGATAAAAACGTCAAAGCAATTCTCGTCAATATCTTTGGTGGTATTGTGCGTTGCGACCGTGTAGCGCAAGGAATTGTTGATGCTTACAAAAATATCGGCGATATTCAAGTGCCTATCATTGTTCGTTTGCAAGGAACCAATGCCGAAGAAGCTAAAAAAATCATTACCGAATCAGGATTGAAAGTTTATTCAGCCATTGCACTGCAAGAAGCTGCCGATTTGGTGAAACAAGTTGTAAACGCATAATTTTAATGTTAGTTCAGCAAAAGCCTCGAAGCATACGTTTCGGGGCTTTTTGTTTTGAAGCCTAATTTCTATCCTCGTTGCGCATCATGAAAATCGTTTTCCATTCGCCCGACCCGCTTCGTCTGATCCCTGATTCGGAACGACTTAAGCTGCTTGAAAAAAAGCAGGAAAAGGAATTCAAAAAAGGAAGTGTGATTTTTCCCGAAGGAAAACAAGCGAATGGCGTTTACAGTTTACGCACAGGAAAAGCAAAACTCGTTACAGTCGATTCGCAAGGACGCGAACAAATTATTCACCTCGCGCGTCCAGGCGATTTGATGGGTTATCGTGGGGTATTGGGTGGCGATTCATTTTCGTGTGCAGCACATGCCATCGAAGCAAGTACGGTGGTATTTATTCCGAAAACTGATTTTCTACATTTACTCGATCAGTATTCCACATTTTCGCACGCAATTATTCAATTGCTGACTTCTGAATTACGACGAACAGAGCAACACCTTGCTGCACTTGCGCGCAAGCATGTGAAATCGCGCCTTGCCGAAGCGCTTATAGAATTGAGCGAGACATACGGATTTGAGGAAGACCGTCAAACATTGGCAGTAACACTAACACGCGAAGAATTTGCGGCACTTGTTGGTACAGCTACTGAAACGGTTATTCGGCTGTTGCATGATATGCAAGAACAACAAGCCTTGAAAATTGAAGGACGAAAATTATGTTTGACTAATTTGAATTTGTTGAAGCAGTTTGCTGCCGAATAACAGCAACTTCTGCAGCAAACAACATTGTCCTTAACGCCATGTTTCGGAATAGAAGGTTACTTGTCCTGTTGCAATATCATGTGTACCACCAATAATTCCTAGATGCTCGTTTTCGATCATTTCTTTAAGAATAGGGCTACGTTCCATAATTGATCTTACCGTTCGCTTAACGTTGATGGTAGCAACATTTTCTACAAAAAGTGAATTACTCGAATCACGGTTTTCTTTCGTTTCTGTTTCATCATCAACGGCAGGTCTTATTTTACTGAGCAGCGCGGTGAGGTTCCCCATTTCAACATGATCGCAAGCACCTTTGACGGCTCCGCATTTGGTATGGCCCAAGACCACAATGATTTTTGAACCGGCTACTTTACACGCAAATTCCATGCTTCCTAAAATGTCTTCATTAATAATATTTCCGGCAATGCGAACACTGAAAACATCGCCAAGCCCTTGATCGAAAATTAATTCCGCGGATGTTCGGCTGTCAATACAACTCAAAATTACCGCAAACGGGTGTTGCCCATCCGATGTTTCATTGGCTTGCTGCAAAAGGTTTCGGTTTACTTTGAGGTTGCTTACAAACCGCTTGTTCCCTTCTTTTAATAATTCTAAAGCCTTAGTAGGTGTTATGGCAGCTTGCATTTCTTTGGTTAACGTTTTCATAGTTGCTTATCTTAACTGGTTTAGTGTTTGTGCATGTTTTCAGGAAATGTATTTCGTTCAAGAATTGTTTCCTGTCGAATTCATTTTCGCCATTATTATCGCATCAATGCCGATGCTTAGAAATGTGTTGAAATTAACAACAAGTGTTGTATTTTAGAAATAACAGCAACTTTTTTTTGATGATTTTTTTGAAAGGCTTAGAAGCTTCAAAAAACAGAGAAATGTCATTTGAAATTAGTTCTCGGGGCGACTTTTTGTCGGCCATGCCACTTTCCTTGACAAGTTGGTCTCCAATAGAACCTGTTTTGGTTTTGTACATCCTACGAAGATGAAAGATGGAATTATGTGTCCAACAATTGAGAAAAAGTAAACCGCTTGAATAATGTCCGTTATTCTATAATATTCAGCAATGGTATTTTAATAAAAACAAAAGCATTTCCCAATAGCAGGAAATGCAAAACTAAAGCCAATGACTTGACTAGTGAAATAAGTTTGTATTATGCGATATCTTCCATGATGGTATCAAAAGTACCAAGAAATTTTGTAATGAAAAAACAATTTCGGGTTTTTTATTTGCCATGTATATTTGCCATTTGCATCGAGAAGTGCCTCAAATTGATTATCTGGATATATCAAACCATCAATATATGATGTAACGCATTGTATTTTCTGGACTCCCAATTCCGGTGGAATCTCGACCGTAATAAGCAATAAATTACAAGGGTAAGTAATCCGGCATGAAAGAAATGGTTTTGCTTTTTATTCTAAATCAATTAATTGAATTAATAATGCAGTGTCGATGACATCGCTTTTTCGCAACATGCGATCAAATTTCACTTGGTATTCGGTATAGGTAGTTGTTTGTGGTAATGTAATAATATCCTGTTCTTTTTTTCGTGAGGTTATGGTAAAACTACTTCCAGTCCAATTAAACCGCATCGGTAAATGATCTACGCCATTCTTGAGCGCAAGTAGTTGTGTATTAACGGCATGTTCGATGTGCGTTCTCGATTTATATTGATAAGAAACTTCTCGTTTTAAAAACGAATAGGAAAAATCAATTTTTGGAAAATGCGGAACATGTTTATTCAATCGGTAATACGAGCCAATTATGATTGCTAAAGAAAAGCATGCTAAAATAAGAATCAATGGCCATTTGTAGGAAGCAAGAATTGGATATATTTTTCCTAGTATTTCAGGCGTGAAATAAGAGAAAAGCAAACCGCCAATAGCAAGCAGAGCGTATTTGACAAATTCTAAAATTAGCTTCCAACCAAGTTGAGCAAAAAAATCACGCATATAGAAACAATTACAAAAAAAATATTAATAAATATTGCTCGAATCCACTATAACGTTAATAAAAATAGGCTCTTCATGTTTCGTATTTTGAATGACTTACTCTGGAATAAGCCTTAAAAATTGGTAAATAACAGCTATACGATCAATTTATCCCTTCTTCCCCAAAATCTCCTCTAGCGTCAGAATATCTTTGATTAATACCTCACGCGCCTTCGATCCTTCAAATGGCCCAATGATTCCCGCTGCTTCCAGTTGATCAACAATACGACCAGCGCGGTTGTATCCCAATTTTAGTTTGCGCTGTAACAATGAAGCCGAACCTTGCTGATGTTGCACCACAATGTGGGCCGCCTCTTCAAACATCGAATCACGATCGCCAATATCAATCTCCATTTTAGCTTCTGCATTTTCATCAACATATTCCGGCAATAAAAATGCTTGCGGATAACCACGTTGATTGCCGATAAATTCACAAATGCGTTCTACTTCTGGCGTATCGACAAAAGCACATTGTAAACGAATTAAATCGTTTCCGGTAGAGTACAACATATCGCCACGGCCAATCAATTGCTCTGCACCACCCGCATCTAAAATCGTACGTGAATCAATTTTCGACGTTACCCGAAACGCAATACGCGAAGGGAAATTCGCTTTAATGGTTCCGGTAATAATATTAACCGACGGACGCTGTGTCGCAATAATCAAGTGAATACCAATCGCACGGGCAAGCTGCGCCAAACGAGCAATCGGTGTTTCTACTTCTTTACCCGCCGTCATAATCAAATCGGCAAACTCGTCAACGACCAATACGATATAAGGCAGAAAACGATGGCCCAGATTGGGATTCAGTTTGCGTTGAATAAATTTGGTGTTGTACTCTTTTAGATTTCGCACCTGCGCATCTTTCAACAGATCGTAACGCTGATCCATTTCAATGCACAAGGAATTGAGCGTATGCACCACTTTTTTAGTGTCTGTAATAATTGGTTCTGCGCTATCTGGAAGTTTCGCTAAAAAGTGCCGCTCAATTTTATTGAACAACGTCAACTCTACTTTTTTCGGATCAACCAATACGAATTTGATTTGTGCCGGATGTTTTTTGTACAACAGCGAAACCAGAATTGTATTCAGTCCAACCGATTTACCTTGCCCTGTTGCACCCGCCATCAACAAATGCGGCATCTTGGCTAAATCGGCAATGAAAATTTCGTTGGAAATGGTTTTACCCAAAGCTACGGGCAAATCCATCGATGAATTGTGAAACTTCTCGGACGCCAACAGTGTGCGCATAGGTACCATTTCGGGCGATTGATTCGGAACTTCAATACCAATTGTTCCCTTGCCCGGAATAGGCGCAATGATACGAATACCAAGTGCCGATAAACTCAGCGCAATATCGTCTTCCAGATTTTTAATTTTAGAAATACGCACACCCGCAGCCGGAATAATTTCGTAGAGCGTTACTGTTGGTCCAATCGTTGCTTTGATTTTTTCAATTGCAATACCATAGTTGCCGAGCGTTTCAACAATTCTGTTTTTATTGGTATTCAGCTCTTCGGTATTGACATTGATTTCTTTTCCGGCATTGTAATTCTCCAACAAATCGAGTGTCGGAAATTGATACGAAGAAAGATCGAGCAACGGATCATATTCCCCCAACTCGCGCACCAAATCTTCCGCTTTGGCTTCGATTTCATCAACTGGACGCGCTTCTGGTTCTTCTGTTTTTTCTACGGTAAACTGAACATCGCCATCCGTATCCAACGACGTTTCGAGTGGTGTTGCAATTGGAATATCCGTACTCAATTCAATTTCATTCGTTGCAATTGGTTCTGTTACAGTATCAACTTCGGTTTCTTCTGGTGCAACATCTTCGATCGCTGTCAATTCATCTTCTTCCTCTTCTTGCGGCGTTTGCAAAAATGGCTCTTCAATTTCTGATGGATCAATATCGTCTTCATCGAGTTCTTCATCGTTCACCGAATTGCGCAATACATTGCGTGGTTCTTGTATTTCTTCTTCTTGAGCCGTCGAATCTTCTGTTGCTGGCGCAGGTTCGCGTTTCAAAAAGTCGAATGAGAAATTGAAGCTGATGATCAAAAAACACAGGAACGAAAACACGAGCACCAATCCAGTTCCGATAGAACCTACCAAGCCATTCAACCAACGACTTGTCTCGAAACCGAAAACACCACCGAGGTAGAAAAACGCATCGCGAAAAATAAATCCAAGTGTAACCGATGTAAACAGCAAAAAGAAAAGACTCATGCGTACCGATTTACCAAACGGTAGAATGCTTGTCCCGAAAAGTAAACGCATACCCGCTAGAAAACTAATAAACGGAAATAAGAAAGACGCAACACCAAATCCGTTGTGAATGAAACGATGGCTGATGAGTGCGCCAAATTTTCCAAGCATATTGTCAACGCGTGTTTCAGGTGAGAAAAACGTTCCAGCAGCACCCATCACTTTATCCTGATCGGTTTCCCAAGTAAAAAAATAAGAGCCAAAAGCTACCGCGAGGTAGGGCGTAGCAATAAACAATAAAAAAGCCCCCGCCAAACGGTGCAAGCGCGTATCGGTGAGCAAGCGTTCGCGTAGATTTTTAAGCCCGGCAAAACGTGTTGTGTTTGTTGCAGGTGTTGCCTCAGGTGCAACGCTATCTTTTTTCTCGTTGCGTTTGCGCTCCGTTTTTTCTTTCGGCTTCGGATCTTCTTGCTTTGCGGCAGGAGTTTCCGATTCCGTTTTCGGCTTGTTGCGCAATTGATTGACAGCGCGTGGTTTTTCTTTTTCGGACATGATTTTCCCTCAAGGGATAGTAACATCCAAAAGTAGGAAATGCGGGTAGGGGAAAGGGGAGGGAAAGCGGTAATCTTATGAACGTTGGCCTGTTGATGGAATTTCGATTTTTTAAGCCTTCAACAGCCCCAATTTGCGTGGAAAATCAATAAAAGCCTTGAAACATTTTGTCCAGTTCCTCTGGCGCAATTTGTTTATAATCCGAAGGACATGTAAAAATCGATTGGTCAATGGTTGCTTTAGCTACCGTTGTTGCCGTGAAATGCAATTCAAGGCCATATTTTTTCAACTCATAATCCATCAATACACCATCAATCTGATAATACGGATTACTCCAATTGGGATTTTTGATGCTGATTTCTTTCGTAAACCAAACAACTTTTTCGGGCGATTTATCCGCAAATTTTAAAACGGCTTTGTGGCATTCATAACCAGCAATCTGCTTGACTTCTTTCGGGTATTCAACCGTATAAGCAGGGAAATAATGATTCACCCGTTTGGCTGTTTCGAGATTCATGATACAAGCATGTTTGCCCAAAAAACTCACCAGGTTAACAAACTCATTTTTCTTGGGATCAGAAATAAACGACATCGTTAAAGCACCCATACCCGCATTCATTTCAGCCAAGCAATAGTTGTCCTTAAATTTCACCGTCATTTTATCCGGAGCCATCATGGCCATGGAACTGTTTTTGTCCACCGGAACAGCCTTAAATTCAATAATTCCTTCTGTAATATTTTTACTTGCCGCATTCTCCGAACACCCCGAAAAGGTCAGCGTAGCCGCAAAACTCATCAATACTAAAAGGCCAAAATGAAATCGCTTCATAAATCAGGTTCAGGTCGTCGTTTCCTGTAAAATATGCTGATTAACAGTCTTATTTTGTCGATCAGAAGCGGCAAGATAGAGATAAATTTTAATTTGACAATTTTTTGCTGATTTTGAGTTTCCCCATTTTTAAAAATCCATCAACTCACTCAGTAACGCGCCTTCTTGAAGAAGAAAATTAGTCGAAAAATCCCTCCCGCCACAACGCACACATATCCATCGTAATCGCAACGCTATAATGAATCAACACACCCAGCCACACCGAGCGACTTTTCATACTCAACGTACCTAAAACAACACCCGCAATGATTGCCCCAATAGTTTCCGGCAATGGTTTCCCAAAATGAATCATGCAATACGGAATCGTCATTACAAAAATGCTGTAATATCCAAACCGCTCTTTCAAGCCCAAGGTCATAAACCCCCGAAAGAAAAATTCTAGCGCAAAAAATTGTCCAAAATACAAAACCTCCCAACCCCAAAACTTAGGCCACAACGGCATGCCCGCCTCCGGCTGATAAAACGGATAACGCGACTGAAAACTGACCGTGCCAGAAAAATGAAACACCAATGGAATCATGACCACCAACATCAACGCATACAATTTCCACTCCCGCAATGCCCCGCCCAAACCTAAACCATAAGCCGTTAATTTTTCGCGGAAAACAAAACGAATGATGCCAATTGGGACAAGCAAATAACAAAAAATCATCACGCTTACCCACCACGTCAATTGCGCCAACGCACGATCCTCCGCGCCCAAAAACCAATCATTCAATTTTGCCGCAAGACCATGCAAGCCCCACTCGTGCAACACATCAACCGTATAAGCCGCATCGCCAAAATAACGAATCACAGTAAGTACCAATGCCGCTGTTACACCAATCACGATTACTTTTTTACTGCTGCGCAATGGCCCATCTACCAGCGCGCGTGCCGATTCCTCTTCCGCTTTCCGAAAGGTGTCTTGAAAAATTGCTTTGATCAAAATCCCTGTGTTTAAAAGATGAATGTTAAAATCCCGAGAGCGGATAACGAGCCAACGGCGCTACATCCTGCCCCGCAAAATCGCCCCGCAAAAATTTGAAATGACCCGCCATCGCAATCATCGCCGCATTGTCGGTACAATATGCAAAAGGAGGAATGAAACACGTCCAATTTTTCTCCGATGCCTGCCGCACCAATTCCTGCCGCAAACCACTATTCGCCGAAACGCCACCCGCCAAGGCAATGCGTGTAATGCCCGTTTGTACAACCGCTTCATTCAACCGCTTCATCAAGGTCTGTACGATCGCAAACTGCATCGACGCACATAAATCACTGCGGTGATTTTCGGCAAATAATACATCCTTTTTTTGTCCGTTTTGCACCGTATATAAAAACGAAGTTTTTAATCCACTAAAACTAAAATCAAGTCCCGGAATGCGTGCAATTGGAAACGTAAATGCCTTCGGATCACCAAGCTGCGCATACTTATCCACCAAGGGTCCACCCGGATACGGCAAGCCAAGAATTTTAGCCGTCTTGTCAAACGCTTCGCCAGCCGCATCATCAATTGTTTCGCCCAAAACCGTAAACGCATACGGATCATCTACCCGAATCAACTGCGTATGCCCACCCGAAACCGTCAAGCATAAAAACGGGAAATCGGGTTTGGCACGTTCTTCAGCATCGGTAATAAAATGCGCTAGAATATGTGCTTGCATGTGATTTACGGCAATCAACTTGCACCCCGAAGCTAGGGCCAAAGCTTTAGCAAACGAAGTACCCACCAGCAACGAACCCAAGAGGCCCGGCCCGCGTGTAAACGCCACCGCATCCAAATCATGAACCGAAATGCCCGCTTTTTTCATGGCCGCATCAATCACCGGAACAAGCTGCTGCTGGTGCGCGCGCGAAGCCAATTCGGGAATCACGCCACCCCATTGTTGATGCACTTCTTGGCCCGCCACAACATTGGCAAGCAATTTGC
>JAAFIA010000114.1 GCA_013298545.1 Bacteroidota bacterium
TCTTCTCATTGGCATCCTACTCATTGCGATTAACGTAATCCTCATTTGGGTTATGGATCGTTATTTTGTAACTGTTGCGGTTGCTGGTATTGCCATGCTACTCGCTTCCCCTATTTTCATGATTTTTCAAGGCGGTCCAGTGCATGCAACCATGCTAACGCCTGATATTCACAAAGAGATGTGGGCTGCTGCACCCAAAGCACATAAAATAGCTTGGGTTGCTTGGGGAATTGTTGCCGTAGCCATTGCTTTTTATCTCATGTATCAACTCGATCCTGATTTTCTGGATTAATGGACTCTTGTTTCAAGTATTCTCTCAATCTTTTTCTTCGAGATCGCTTCTGAACCAATGAAACCCTTATTTTTGCAAAACATTCTTTCAACTATGAAAAACACATTTTTAAGTCCCCGCTTTATATTTATCCTCGGAGCAATTGTGTTAGCAGCAGCTACACGATTTCTGATGATTCCCAATTTTACAGCCGTAGCTGCAATAGCTTTATTTGGCGGTGCTATGCTGACTAGTCGTACAATGGCTATTATTATTCCACTCGTAGCGGTTTGGCTCAGCGATTTAGTGCTCAACAATACCGTTTATGCGCAAGCTGGTCAAGCTTTTGTTTGGTTGTATGATGGCTTTTACTGGCAGTATATTCCAACGGCATTAACCGCTATCTTGGGTATGTTGATGCTCCGCAAAGTCAATATGGGTTCCCTTGTATCGTCTTCGCTTGTTTCAACGGCGTTGTTCTTTCTCGTCTCTAATTTTGGTGTTTGGGCAAGTACAACGCTGTACGCCAAAACAGCAGGTGGTTTGATGACTTGCTTTGCGGCTGGTCTTCCTTATGCGGGTTATACCTTGCTTGGAACCTTGTTTTTTGGTGTGATTTTGTTTGGTTCGTTTGCACTTGCCGAACGCAAAACACCCGCACTCGTCAAAGTATAATTGTCTTTTTAATGTTCAAGCCCTCTGCCATGCGGAGGGCTTTTTTAATTCAAAAAAGTGTTGATTTTGTTCGCGTTCGTGGCTTACTAAATTTCCTATCTTCACAGCACGAAAACATCTTCCGCCATGAACACACTCCTCCTCCTTTCAGAATCTACATTCTACCTCATTCTTGCTGCGGGTGGATTTGTATTGATTAGTTTGCTTTTTTATATGGTTCCACTTGGCCTGTGGTTCTCCGCACAATTTTCGGGTGTTCGCATTTCGTTGTTGCAATTGATTGCGATGCGTATTCGTAAAGTTCCGCCAGCAATTATTGTCAATGCGATGATTAATTCGACCAAAGCTGGTTTAAAAATTACACGCGACGAACTCGAAGCACATTTTCTTGCGGGCGGCCATGTACAAAAAGTTATCAGCGCACTCATCTCTGCCGACAAAGCCAATATCCCGCTCGATTTTAAAGCAGCCACAGCCATTGACTTAGCAGGGCGCGATGTTTTTCAGGCGGTTCAAATGTCTGTTCAGCCCCGCGTGATTGATACACCTCCAGTTGCGGCTGTTGCTAAAGATGGTATTCAGTTAGTTGCGAAAGCACGTGTTACGGTTCGCGCAAACATCAAACAATTGGTTGGTGGTGCTGGCGAAGAAACGATTTTGGCTCGTGTGGGCGAAGGTATTGTAACCTCTATTGGTTCTGCGGTAAGCCATAAACAAGTTTTAGAAAATCCTGACTCTATTTCTAAATTGGTTTTGGGAAAAGGATTGGATTCGGGTACTGCTTTTGAAATTTTATCGATTGACATTGCAGACGTTGATGTTGGGAAAAATATTGGTGCCGAATTGCAAATGGCTCAAGCCAATGCCGATAAAAACATTGCGCAAGCAAAAGCAGAGGAACGTCGTTCGCTTGCAATTGCTTTAGAGCAAGAGAACAAAGCCAAAGCGCAAGAATCGCGCGCCAAAGTAATTGAAGCCGAAGCACAAATTCCGATGGCCATTGCCGAAGCATTTCGTTCAGGACAATTGGGTATTATGGATTATTACAAAATGCAAAACGTTCAGGCCGATACCGACATGCGCAACAAAATTGCCGGAAGTGGAAATCAAAAACCGAATGGCAATACCACAAAAGAATAAGCTGTGTTACTAAACGAACTTCGCAACAAGCGTGTAGGCATGCTCGTGCTTGTTGCTGCACTGGGCTATTTTGTTGATATATACGATCTGGTTTTGTTTGGTATGGAACGTACCAACAGCCTGAACGAAATTTTGCGCGATCAATACACCGATAAAAAAGAACTGAGTCTTGCAGTCAAAGATATTGGCATCAACCTGTTCAATTGGCAAATGATTGGTATGCTGCTCGGCGGCATTGCGTGGGGAGTCATTGGCGATAAAAAAGGACGCTTATCGGTTTTGTTTGGTTCCATCATCATGTATTCAATTGCCAATATCTTGAACGGTTTTGTCAACGATATTCCTTCGTATGCGATTTTGCGTTTCATTTCTGGATTTGGTTTGGCGGGCGAATTGGGCGCAGGCATTACACTCGTCAGCGAATCCATGTCGAAAGAAACGCGCGGCTGGGGCGCAACCATTGTGGCTACGGTAGGTTTATTTGGTGCGGTGGTAGCAGGTCTTACGGGCTACGTGGTTGACAATTGGCGCTATTCGTATTTCATCGGCGGAGGGTTGGGTTTATTGTTATTGTTACTGCGCATTGGCGTGTACGAATCGGGTATGTTTGCTTCGCTAAAAGAATCGCATGTGAAGCGTGGCAATTTTTTCATGCTTTTTTCTTCGCGCGAAAATTTGAGCAAGTATTTCAATATTATTCTGGTTGCCTTACCCGTGTGGTATGTGATGGGAATTTTAGTTTTGCTTTGCCCAGAAATGGGTCGTGCGTTGGGCATGCCCGAAGATCAGATTCCGGTTGCGCGAACAGCCATCACATTGGCCTACGCAGGAATTACCATTGGCGATGTGGCCAGTGGCGCACTCAGTCAGTATTTTAAAAGCCGGAAAAAAGCCTTGCTCATTTTTATTTTGCTCACCATTTTTTTCAGCATCTGTTATTTTTTGTTCGCCGGAAAATCGCTCGTTGCTTTTTACACCGTTACTGTTCTGATTGGTTTTGCAACAGGATATTGGGCGGTATTTATGACAAGTGCATCGGAACTTTTCGGAACGAATATTCGTGCAACAGTTACAACCACAGCACCCAATTTTGTTCGTGGTGGCGCAGTATTGATTACTTACGGATTTCAATACCTCGGAACAAAAGGATTGGGCTTGCATGCCGTAACATCAGCCATCATTGTAGGCATCGTTGTCTTTTCACTCGCGCTTATTGCCTTGTGGAAACTGAAAGAAACGTATCATAAAGATTTGAACTATATCGAAGAATGAATAAGAAAACAGTCGTCATCGGAGCATCCGAAAATGTAGAACGTTACAGCAATCGCGCGGTGCGTATGTTGCATAAACACGGCCACGAAGTAGTTGCGGTGGGTTTGCGCGAAGGAGAAATTGAAGGCATTCCAATTCACCTCAAAGATTTTCCGGTAAACGATGTCGATACCATTTCCTTGTACGTTGGCCCGGCCAATCAAGAAGCGTGGTTTGATTACATGCAAGCTTTGCATCCCAAACGGTTGATTTTGAATCCGGGAACCGAGAATGAAGCAATCACTCAATTTGCACAGAAAAACAACATCGAAGTACTCGAAGCGTGTACGCTTGTGATGCTTTCTGTGGGCACCTACTAACATGGAAACAACCCGAACCAATTATCGTTTTGCATTTGCCATTGTAACACTCCTGTTTTTTCTTTGGGGATTCATCACGGTACTGAATGATATTTTGATTCCTCATTTGCAAGATGTGTTTCAGTTGTCTTATACCGAAAGTATGCTCGTTCAGTTTGCCTTCTTTCTAGCGTATGGAATTATCTCCTTGATTTACTTCGTTGTTTCACTTTCGAGTGGCGATCCCATTTCTAAAATTGGTTATCGCAATGGCATTGTGTATTCGCTTATCATCTGCGGAATTGGCTGCATCTTATTTTATGTGGCCGCAGAACAACAGGTTTTTTATTGGTTCTTGATTGCGTTGTTTGTCTTGGCTTCGGGAGTAACGTTGTTGCAAATTGCCGCAAATCCGTACGTCGCTATTTTAGGTGCTGCCGAAACATCTTCGGCGCGATTAAATTTAGCGCAAGCATTCAATTCACTGGGTACAACATTGGCCCCAATCATTGGTGGTTATTATATTTTTCGTGGTGGTATTGCGGGTGTCGATGCGGTAAAAATTCCTTACATCGGAATTGCATTCGCATTCTGGGCATTGGCTATTGCCGTTCGGCTCACACCGCTTCCGGCATTTAGCAACAATGCGCAACCGGGCACGCAGGCATTGCGTTTTTCGCATTTGCGTTACGGCATGTTAGCAATCTTCTTTTACGTTGGTGGCGAAGTTGCGATTGGTAGTTTAATCATCAAATTCATTGGTTTATCGACTGTGATGAATCTTCCGAAAGAAGCCGCAGATACCTACTTGGCGTATTATTGGGGCGGTGCTATGATTGGGCGTTTCTTGGGTGCAATTATGCTGAGCAATATTCGCGCAATGTATGTGCGTCTTGCCCTCATGTTGGGTGTTGCCTTAGCTGTTTTCGGATTAATTTTTTGGATCACAGATAAATCGTTTTTAAGTGTGTGGCCATTCTTAATTTTTATGGGCATCAATTTTATAGGATTTGTTTTTGCCAAAGCCAATGCTTCGCGCATGTTGGCCTTGTTTGCAGGTATCGTTGTTTTACTCATTCTTTCGGCATCGCTGATTGAAGGTGAAATGGCCATGTGGTGTTTACTTGCCATTGGTTTGTTTAATTCGGTGATGTGGTCAAACATTTTTACACTTGCTATTCGCGGACTTGGACCTTACACAAGTCAAGGCAGTTCGCTTTTGGTTATGATGATTATTGGCGGTGCCTTAATTCCGCTCGTAATCGGAAAATTGGCTGACCACTATGGCTTACAACTGAGTATTGTTTTTGTGGTGGTGTGTTATCTTTATCTTGTTTTCTATGGCGTTCGTGGCTATCGGCAAAAAGATTTTTTATCGGAAGGTGAATCGAATCACGAAGCGCAAACAACCTCAACGCACTAATCATGGAACAGGTTTGCGCAGGCATTGATATTGGTGGAACCAATACGGTTATTGGGCTTGTAAGCGAGTCGGGAAAAATTTGTTGCAGCGAAACAATTTCAACGCGAGCATATCAACAAGCAACCGATTTTGCAGCGGCGATTTCCGAGACCGTAAAAAAATTACTTCGTAACTCCAACACATCACTTACAGCAGTTGGCATTGGCGCACCCAATGGAAACGTGCATACAGGTGCTATTGAATTTGCACCCAATTTGCCGTGGAAAGGAAAAATTCCGCTTGCCGATTGGATTAAAACATCCTTAAACGTTCCAACCATTCTCACCAACGATGCGAACGCGGCTGCGGTGGGAGAAAAATTAGTTGGTGCTGCAAAAAATTTAACCGATTTTATTTTAGTAACGCTCGGTACAGGCGTTGGCAGTGGTTTTGTGGTGAATGGCGATTTAGTTTACGGTGCTGATGGGATGGCGGGAGAACTCGGCCATGTGATCATTGAACGCCATGGTCGTGTGTGTGGATGCGGGCGCGCGGGATGCTTAGAAACTTATACTTCGGCAACTGGTGTTGTGCGAACCGTTCACGAAGTATTAGAAGCATTTACCGAACCATCGTTGTTGCGCACGCTTGCACAAACGCGTGAGATTAAAAGTAGTGATGTAACAGAAGCTGCGGCTCAAGGCGATTTGATGGCACTTGATATTTTAGATGATACCGCCGAAAAATTAGGCTTTGCATTAGCCAACGCTGTTGCGATTACAAGTCCATCGCATATTTTTTTATTTGGTGGCTTGGCCAAAGCGGGCGATTTATTGCTGCAACCGCTTCGCGGCTATTTCGAATCGTTTTTGCTACCGATTTATCAAAACAAAATTACGTTAGCACTTTCGGCCTTGCCTGATGATGCGGCGGTATTGGGCGCGGGAGCTTTGGCTTGGCGATTACATCAAACCCGTTGATTCAAAACAATTCGGGTTGTTCTTCGTCCTGAAGGGTGCAGGGTTTCAATCCAGCATTTAAAATCTGATTGAATTGATTGGCTGCATTTTTTCCGAGCAAAGGCATTTGTGTGTGCGAAGGACTATGAATAAAAAAATAAATTTCTTCTGCACCTGATTCCTTCCAGTCGGCCAATCGGTTTACCCAATCGGTGATGCGCGGAAAATCTGTTGGGTGTAAATCATTTGCCGTAAAACGAATAAACACGCGTGTCGTGGTCAGCCGCATGTGTAGCACATCGCGACGACCAGCCGTATCGGTAAGTACTGTTCCAACATCTATATCTTCCAAGAAACGCATGAGTTCTTGAAACGCATACACATTCCGAAACCAATCTGGATGACGCAATTCTACGGCTAATGGTAAGTCTCGCGGAAATTCGTTGAGGTATGTTTTCAGCACCTCTACTTTTTCTGGGCCGAAATGTGGCGGGAGTTGCAAAAAAATTGTTCCTAGTTTGTGTTCTAATCCACGCAATACGTCGCAAAACGCATGCGTCAACACTTGCGAGCCAAGCAATTGATTTTGGTGGCTAATTTCCTGCGGAATTTTGGGGCAGAATTTAAACTGTGCAGGTGTTGCGGCTTTCCATCCTTCAATGGTTTGCGGTGTTGGAATACGGTAATAGGTTGTATTCAACTCAATCACATTAAACTGCCGCGCATAAAATTTTAAAAAATCTTTGTCTTTGAGCTTTGCCGGATAAAGTGTTCCAAGCCACGATTTCTCGGCCCAAATGGGCAAACCTAAATAAATAGCACAGGCGTGTTGCCTTGCTTTACTGGCAAGTATCGCCGTATTCTCCGAATGATCGGGTGGTAATGTAAAATCAAAACCATCAACAGATGTCAAACGACCAAAATCCATGCTTGCTTATTTTTTTCAAAGCTACAACCTTGGTGCCGCCCTTGTCAAGTATTTTAGTGCGAATACTTACCCAGTTCCAAATCCCAATTATACGGTTTGAAAATCAATTTGGGTTTTGATCCAGCCGGAATGATTTCATACTTAATAAGCATTTTTCGAATACCACGCTTTCCTCCAAAATCGCCGCGAAACCAACTAAACAGTTTTGGAACCTCAACGGTATTTTTTTCTTTATCGAATTTACAATCGCTGCTGAGGTAAACTTTGCAAGCTAAATCCAATTGCTCATTAATTTTTGCAGGATCGTAAAATGCAATGGCAGGACAACTGCTCGCACCACAGTTGAGGGCGAAATGAATGCGTGGATCTACCTGCTCGACACGAAAGCGTTTTTCGAAACGCGAAACAAAAAGGTGATTGAAATAACCAAGCGCTAATTTCATTTTTGAATGCCGCAAAATACCATGTTCAATTTCGTCGAGCGACAAAGACGTTCCCGCAATTTTTATGGTGGGTGAACCATAGAAAGCAGAACGCTTTTCCCAGAGTTTGGGATCTTTCTTCAATTGCAACTGAACCGATGCATTGTAGATATTGAGCCAGAAACCCAATTTATCGGCATCTGTTTTAAGTTCGGCAGCAAGTTTATTTTCGTCTGCTTTAGCGAGGCTATCGAGAAGCGGCTGACAATTATCGTCGGTACGCACAGCATACAATAAATCTTGCGATAAATAGATAAGTGGTTGCGCCGGATTTTGCGCGCGGGCCGTAAATGCCATAAGCAGCATGAATTTGAATAGAAAAAATGTGATGCGTGATTTCATACCTTATCTTACGTTAAAAATGGGGCAACGGATTTTTGAAGCGTTAGATTTTGAAAACCTTAGCTAGCTATGTATGGTTTCATAGCATCGAGAAATGCAGGAGGCGCAGCAGTTGGTCGTTTCGTTTCGGCATTGATAAAAACGAGTGTTGTTTCTCCTTCGTTCAATTTTTCGCCTTTTGCATTCCACGTTTCATAATCGAAGCGAATGCGTGTTTGTGGCATTTCTTTGATCATGGTTTTGATGGTGAGTAGATCGTCGTAAAAAGCGGGTTTGAAATACTTGATGGAAAACGTATAAACAGGCAATAGTATTCCACTATCTTCCATTTCTTTGTAATTCCAGCCCAAATCGCGCAAAGCCTCTACACGGCCTACTTCAAAAAATTCGGCATAATTTCCATAATAGACATAACCCATGCGGTCTGTTTCGCCGTAGCGAACGCGAAGTGTGGTTTCGGAGATAAACATGCGTGCAAAATAACATTAATGAATTGAATTTCAACCACACAAAAATTTAATCTGAAAACATCGAAAATTCGTGCATCGAAATGATTAAACTTGCATAAACAATCTCCATTTTTCATGCGACCCGTTTTATTGCGTTCCTGTTGGTTTCTGCTCCTTTTATTGCTCTCGTGTCGGCAAACAGCGCATGTCGAAAAAATTGATGTGGCTGCCGTTGCACTTGACCCGAATGTGCAGCAAAACGATTCGGCCACAGCC
>JAAFIA010000115.1 GCA_013298545.1 Bacteroidota bacterium
TGAGATTTGGAACTTATAACCGTCCTGCGTACACACATCGAACTATTTTGGAACTTGGAGCTTGTAATTTGGAACTTATAATCGTCCTGCGAACACACATCGAACTATTTTGGAACTTGGAACTTGAGATTTGGAACTTATAACCGTCCTGCGTACACACATCGAACTATTTTGGAACTTGGAACTTGAGATTTGGAACTTATAACCGTCCTGCGTTTACACATCGAACTATTTTGGAACTTGGAGCTTGTAATTTGGAACTTATAACCGTCCTGCGTTTACACATCGAACTATTTTGGAACTTGGAACTTGAGATTTGGAACATAGAATCGTCCTGCGTTTACACATCGAATCATTATCCCTTACCTTTGCGCCATGCTCGAAAATAAATCCCGTACTGATCTTTCTGCTTTAGGCGAATTTGGCTTGATTCGTCATTTGACGCAACACCTTGTTCCAAAAAACGCCTCATCATTTAAAGGTGTTGGCGACGACGCTGCAGTAATTGATTTGGGCGGCGAAAACGTCGCACTTATTTCGACGGATATGTTAACGGAAGGTGTGCATTTCGATTTAACGTATGTGCCATTGAAACATTTGGGTTACAAAGCGGCAACGGTTAATTTTTCCGACATCGCAGCCATGAATGGAACGCCTAAGCAATTGCTCGTGTCGATGGGCATGTCGAGCCGTTTTCCGTTGGAAGCGGTGGAAGAATTGTACGCGGGTATTGTGTTAGCGTGCGAGAAATATGGTGTAGATATTATCGGTGGCGACACGGTTTCTTCGCGCATTGGCCTAACGCTTTCGATGACGGTTATTGGCGAGGCGAAGAAAGAAAATATTGTTTATCGCAACGGTGCGCGGGATAAAGATTTAATTTGTGTAACAGGCGATTTGGGTGGAGCGTATGCGGGATTGCTTTTGTTGGAGCGCGAAAAAGCGGTGTTTAAAGATCACCCAACCGCACAGCCAGATTTAGAAGGCAACGATTATATTTTGGAGCGCCAACTCAAGCCAGAAGCGCGCGTAGATGTGGTAAAATCATTGGAATTGCTGGGTGTAAAACCAACATCGATGATTGATATTTCGGATGGCTTGGCTTCGGAACTGCATCATTTGTGCTCGCAATCGGGAACGGGTTGTCATATTTACGAAGAAAAAATTCCGCTCGATCCGATGACGATTGAACGTGCGCAAGCGTTTAATTTAGATACGACCATGTGTGCCATGAATGGCGGGGAGGATTATGAATTGCTCTTCACCATCTCGCAAAACGATTTTGAGAAAGTAAAAAATAACCCAGATATTTCGATCATCGGTTACATGACAGCTCCAGAAGGCGGCCTGCAATTGGTTTCGCGCGACAATTCGCAACACCCCATAACGGCGCAAGGATGGAACGCGTTTACCGAATCGAAAGAAGCAGAAAATAATTGAGATTATAATTTCGATTATAATTCACCTTTTATTCCCGATTTTTCTTCTACAACCGCCCTAAAGCTAACGCCTTTACTTTTGCTTTCGACCCAAGCAGGAAAATCGAAATACTCGAATGCGGCACGGTCGAAATTGTCTTGTTCAAGTGCAACCAAGTCTTTTCTCAATTCAGGAAACCCGCTCGTGTTGGTGGATTTATAGCGATCAAAAAAGCGGAGCATGAGGCGTTCAAATTTATAGGGGCGTCGCTTCATGTTGAGGTAACGCCGTGTGGCGCGTGTGATGTACGGAATTTGGTCATCGTGCCCCAATTCAAAATGAATAACAATGGCGAAAATTTGCGCCACAATAAAAATGGCCTCTGTTTGTTCCATGTTCGGATCGCTCGTCAATTTGTTGATCCAACGTTGAGCGGCTTGATATTTTCCTGCCCCAAAATAACCAACTGCAATGGTGAAACGAAAATAGGCTTGACGCAGGATACTTAATTTTCCTTCAAAGCGTTCAAGCCCTTTTTCAATGCGTGGCGCAATGGCAACCGATTTTTCAAAACGGCCAGTCGTATTGTATAAAGTAAGTTCTAGGCTATATGCACTGGAAAATAGTTTGAGTTCTAAATCTTCATTTCGGGCCGTATCCAGTTTTTCGGGCAAAGCGCGCAATTTTTTCAGGTTTTTCATTACATCATCATACTGTTGTAGGCGGCTACAGATGTAGATCAGATTAGTCAACACACCAAAATAGATATTCGGCTCGTCGCGGAAAATATCGGTGTTTGTTTCAATTAAGTGTGTGTTTTTTTCAAGATGTTCGCGGCAATCTTCGTATTGCCCTGCCGCAAAATGATACGCGCTATAAGCATGATGAAACATAAAGCGCGCATTCTGACTCAGCAACACAGGATTCGTCTTCTGGTAAATTTTGTCAAGTGCATCGCGGTAATCCGAAAGTTCTTTGGCATTTTGAGTTGGCCCACGGCTATTGAGTTGCATAAAGAGCAAACTTTTTACATTCCAAAGTTCGTTGAAAACGCCCAGTTGCTCGGCTATACGTTTATCATCCTCCTGCATCCTTGCTATATCGTTTTCGGTACGACCAGAATAACTGTCTTTTTCGGCAAGCGTTTTTTCCATATCACTGATTTGCGCCAAAACAGCAAACTTCTCGTAACGCGTAGCCAGTCTGCGGGCAATTTCAAGCCGGCGTGCGCACATATCGTAATGTGTTTTTTTGTAAAGAATTTCGGCAAAATGCAACTCTTTCCACAATTCCGCATCGACAGAACTGGCATGATGAAATGCATCAAGACTAAGCAAAACACGCTCAAACAACCGCGATTTGGTAATGCTGAAAAAACGAATAAAATCCTCTTCACGAAACTGCAGCAACAATTTTTCTTCGTTATACACCTTCATGGACTCAATCGCGTCAAATAAGCGTACATAATGGTTGACTTCTCCAATGGTATGACGCGATGAAAATAGTTTGAAATACCTTTTTTCGGCCTTGGTGAGCGATTTTATTAAGCGATGAAGGCGGTCAGATCCAACGTTAGACATGTTAATGTGTTTTTAAGAAATAGCAATTTCGAGACCCATTTAAAATCCTGTTATTCTTGCATTTAAATAGGTATTGTCTTCAAATATAGATTCAAAAATGTACAATCAAGCAAGTTAGAGATGTAAACAAATGTATTTTTTTTGTTTTTCTTGTTGACTTGTATAATTTTAATTTTAATAATATATTGATATTCAGTTTTTTATGTTTTAAAAAAACATTTTAATAGCCTGTTGAAGTGTATAAATATCAAAAAATTTGGTTTGTTTTTTCACTTCTTCTGCCATTACATTTGCTCCGTATTGGTAATCTTCATGCGATCCGCTGCGGGTTTTGGTTCTTCGGGGATGTTGGCTAAGATCCGCAGCCTTCGCATGAAATAGCCACTAAACATCCCTTGATATGGTTTTGTGTTCGTTTCATACCAGCATACTATTTTTCCTCCGTTGGTATCCATCCACCGATTGTCTCGTTAAACCCCAGAGGCATTTCGGTGGTTTATTTTTTTTAAACCAGTACATTTGACTATGAAGAAGAAAGCACTTGCTTCCTTATGGCTATGCTTATGTACCGTTATTACGCTTTCAGCGCAACAACACCATTTTAGAAATTACTCGGTCAATAATGGTTTGCCGTTTGTTCAGGTATTTACCATTTTTCAAGATCACCAAGGGTATTTATGGTCTGGTGGTTATGGCGGTTTGAGTCGGTTTGATGGCCAAAGTTTTAAAAACTTTTCGCCCCGAAATGGTTTGGCGAACCATTGGGTAACATCGATTTGTGAAGATAGCCAGAAGGATTTGTGGGTGGGAACCATTGAAGGTGTAAATCGTTACCACGATGGGAAGTTTGAATCGTTTACAACAAAAAACGGATTACCGGATAATTACATCTACGCTTTGCATTTTGACAGCCGCAACAACCTCTGGGCGGCAACAGCAAAAGGCTTGTGTCGGTTTGATGGGAAAAAATTTATTCCGGCTTCTACTCCCTTAAACATTGCTGTTTTTTGCATTGAAGAAGATGTTCGAACCAATGTGCTTTGGCTTGGTACTTCACAAGGTGTTTACACGTATAGCAATGGTAAAACACAACACTTTGCATTTTCGACATTACTTGAAGACGACGTTACCGCAATTACACTCGATAAACAGCAAAAGCCATTGGCAGGCACAAAAGATGGTTTGTTTCAATTGGTTGACAACCGATTTACGTTGATGCTTACTCCCGCTGATCTGGAAATGCCGGAAGTCAATGCGTTGCATACGGACAAAGAAGGAATGACGTGGATTGGCGCTCAAAACGGTTTGTTTACTTACGATGGAACAGCATTCACACGTTTTCGCGTATCGTTAGAAACCAATGCGAGTAAAGTGATAAGTCTCTACGAAGATTATGAAGGTAGTCTTTGGCTTGGAACGCATGCAGGCTTGTATCGGTTTCGAGGCGATGGTTTTGTAAGCTATGGCGTTCACGATGGCCTCTACGGAAGTTTTATTTTTGGTGTCAACAACGATAGCAAAGGAAATTTATGGGCGTGTTCAGAAACACGCGGTGTGTATGAAATGATTGATAATCAATTTGTCAATTACAACGAGAAAAACGGACTTGCTTCAAACCATACTGCCGATTGCTTGGGATGGCCCGATGGTTCTGTTTTTATTGGTACGCAAGGTGGTTTAAGCCGTATTCAAAATGGTGCAATAACCAATTACGGAAAAAAAGATGGACTAATTAGCGACTCGGTCAATTGTTTGCTTCGTGATAAAAAAGGAAATCTTTGGATTGGAAATGGTAATGGCATTACCAAGTGGGACGGACAAAAATTTCAATCGTTTCGTTTACCCGAAGGAAGTAATCCATCAGCGCAAACGTGGTTTTTGATGGAAGACCGAAATGGTTTGCTTTGGGTTGGTACTTATTTGGGTGGCTTATATACATTTGACGGGAAAACGTTTGAAGCCATGCACACCAAGCTTGGTTTAAAAAGCGATTCGTATCTAACGCTACGCGAAGACAAACAAGGCATCATTTACATCGGCTCGCTTGATGGTGTTTATATTTATGATGGAAAAAAAGTTACACATGTTACCGAGCTAGATGGACTAAATTCAGACTTAGTTTATGCTTCTGTGATTGATGCAGATGAGCGTTATTATTGGATTGGGACAAACCAAGGGTTGAATCGTTTTGACTTGAACGAATTTCGCGCAACAGGAAAAATCAATGTGGTGCCTTTTGGAAAAGAAGAGGGTTTTTCAGGCGTAGAATGTAACTCGTCTGGTGCGTATCGCGATAAGGATGGTACACTTTGGTTTGGAACAGTTAATGGGTTGATTCGGTATAGCCCCAAATTATACCGCACCAATCCGGCATATACCAAAACAAGCATCACCAACATCCGGTTATTTTATGCGGATACACTTTTGCAAAGCGGCTCAACATTAAACTACGATGAAAATAATTTGTCGTTTGAATTTATTGGAATTTGTCTGACCAATCCCGCCAAAGTACGGTATAAGTATATACTTGCCGGGTTTGATAAAGATTGGTCGCCAGCATCCGCATCAAACGTGGCCACCTATTCAAATCTTCCTCCGGGCAATTACACGTTACGCGTAGTGAGTGCCAATAACGAAGGACTGTGGAATCCAGATCCGGCTGAATTTAAATTCACAATCGCTACGCCTTTTTGGCGCAAGGCGTGGTTTTGGCTTTGCACATTTGTTTTTGCACTTGTAGCCGCAACAGCTATTGTGATGCTTCGTATTCGTAAAATCAAAGCACGTGAACGCTACGATTCAGAAATGCAAGTAGCTGTGGCGCGAAATGAATTGAAAGCCTTGCGCGCACAAATGAATCCACACTTTGTATTCAACTCACTCAATTCGATCCAGCATTTTATCCTCAACAACAAATCGGCTGATGCCGGAAAATACCTGAATAAATTTGCGCGCTTAATTCGCATCATTCTGTACAATTCTGAAAAAGCGTTGATCTCGGTCCGCGAAGAATTGGAAGGATTGCAATTGTACCTCGATCTGGAAATGCTACGCTTCGACAATAAGTTTACGTATTCCATTCACGTTCCAGAAGACATCGACACCGATTATTTTGAAATTCCGGCCATGTTGCTTCAGCCGTATGCCGAGAATGCTATTCTGCACGGACTCAATCCGAAAGAAACGCCAGGGCATTTACGCATTGAAATCAGTTTGTCTAATGATACGTTAACTTGCAGTATCATTGACGATGGCATTGGTCGTAAACGTTCGGCAGCCATGCGTCAACTGTCGCAGAAAAAAGACCATCAGTCCTTGGGCATGAAAATTACCCAAGACCGTTTAGAACTCATCAACAAACTGCATGGCTCACAACTTAGTGTAACCATTACCGACTTACAAACGGAAGAAGGTTCTCCATCTGGGACGCGGGTTGATATCTTCATTCCTGTTTCCTAAATTCACACCCATAAACTCCATAAACACATGATCAACGCCGTTCTGATTGAAGACGAAAAAAAGAGTCGCGAAGTACTGGAAAATCTTGTACGTCAATATTGTCCTACTATAAACATTGTTGGTGCAGCAGATTCTGTTGAGTCTGGTGTCGAAATCATTCGTAAAACAACACCTAATTTAGTTTTTCTCGATATTGAAATGGCTGACGGTAGCGGCTTCGATATGCTCGAAAAACTGCCCAATCCAAACTTTGAAGTTGTTTTTACAACCGCTTCCGATCAACATGCCTTGCGCGCCATTAAATACAGTGCAATTGATTATTTATTAAAACCGATTGATAGCGATGAGTTAATTGCTGCGGTCGAAAAAATTTCAAAGAAACAAGCAGGCAATGCCAATCTCGAAAATCTAAAATTTCTGTTGCAGAATTTCCGTAAGCCAAGCGAATCCTATTCAAAAATTACGCTACCCACAGGCAATGCGTACGAAATTGTGAATGTCAAAGACATTATTCGATGCGAAGCAGATGGCAGCTACACAAGTTTCTTCCTCGAAAACAAAAAGAAACTGTTGGTTTCTGCGAGTTTAAAACATTACGAAGATTTATTACCCGAGGAAGAATTTATCCGCGTACACCATCACCATTTAATTAACATGAACCATGTTGTGCGCTACCTCAAAACAGATGGCGGTTACGCGGTAATGTCTGACGGCACACAAATCGAAATATCGCGCCGCAAAAAGGATACGTTCCTTCAACGATTAAACAAAGTATAAGCCTTTCTTGAAAAAGAGAAAACCACTTATCTCTTTTCATTTCCCAGTTACTACAAAAGGATAGCCACCTGTTAAAAGTGGCTATCCTTTTCATTTTACTGCCGTAATATTGGGTGTGAAAAGACACTAAGACTCCAAAAGGCCAATTCAAAAAAAGCATTCGTTCTCTGAAATCCTGGAGCATAAAAATATTAAGAGCAAGGCCCTGAGCCTGTGGGTGTGACTGAATCGTCGGCGTACATGGGGATGTTGCGACGGCAGTTTGGTTCACCCGCTCTTTTTCTTTCAATAACGTTGTATCTTTTTTTTTCTGCAACGTTATTCATGTAGAGTCATCGATAAGATGCCCCATCGGTGCACTCGCTGATAAATACCGGTTGTCTGTTCAACCGTCAAAATAAGTTGCATAGTTTAATACATGTCAATTATGAAAAAGCAAGATGTTCGCAAAGATTCGTCGTATCACGTTGATGGCCTCTCTACGGTTAGTTTTATTCTTGGTATAGCAAGTATTGGTTTTATTTTATATCATGTTTTGCAAGTGATTATCTCTTAAGTGTGTGTGGTGTCTGGCCTTCCCCAATTGGAAGGCCAGATTTTTTTAAGTCGAATCAAATCATTGATAACCCCAAGACCCGATCGGTCCCGTAAGCCCGACTCAACATACATCGCATGAAACAGCCCGCCCCTGATGCGGGCTGTTTTTTCTTCTACTTTTTTCGAAAAAATGTTCACCTAAAACGCACGATTATGAAAAAGACTTTACTCACGTTTGCCACAATTTTACCGTTTATTGCCTCTCTGGGCCAATCCAATCTAACAACCTCGATCAATCAAGTTAAAGCCGGAATCAATGCGGGTGGCGATTTATTCTGGAATACTTCCGTAGGTCAGTTTGAGGTTCCCGCAGGAAGTGGCAACCACACCATTTTTGCTGGAAATCTATGGATTGGCGGATTAGATAGCTCAAACCAATTGCATGTGGCCGGACAAACCTACCGACAAACCGGAACCGATTTTTTTCAAGGGCCAGTTATGTCGCCAGGAAATTATTCGCAAGCAAATGACGCGCTTTGGAACCTTGTTTGGAAAATCAATAAAACAACGATTGATAGTTTTATTCTATGGACAATCAATCCCAATCAATATCCGAATTATGTAGTTCCGCCCATCATCCAAAACTGGCCAGGGAACGGCAATGTCAATCTTGGTCAAACACCACAATTGCTTCCTTATGTAGATGTCGATGGAGATGGTATTTACAATTACA
>JAAFIA010000116.1 GCA_013298545.1 Bacteroidota bacterium
GTTCACTTGTTGCCAATATGGTAACAGGCGTTTCTACCGGTTACAAAACCGAACAAGAACTCGTTGGTGTAGGTTATCGTGCTACCGCAAAAGGTCAGCAACTCGAACTCACCCTCGGTTATTCTCACAACGTAATTTTCGAACTTCCAACCGAAATCAAAGTTTCTACAACTGCTGAAAAAGGTCAGAACCCGAAAATTATCATGGAGTGCGCAGACAACGAATTACTCGGACTTGTTGCTGCTAAAATTCGCTCGCTTCGTAAGCCTGAGCCATACAAAGGCAAAGGTATTAAGTTCTCGAACGAAATCCTCCGCCGCAAAGCAGGTAAGGCTGCAGGCAAATAAAAACGAATCGTCTGAACATCCAATACAGGAATTCCGGCTGAACCCGGAAGAACAAGTAAGAACGAAAAATGGCTATTACAAAAGAACAACGCCGGAACCGAATCAAGATGCGCATTCGCAAGCGCTTCGAAGGTACTACCTCACGCCCACGCCTGAGTGTTTTCCGCAGCAACAAAGACATTTATGTCCAGATCGTCGACGATCTGAAAGGTACTACATTGGTAGCAGCCTCTTCACGCGAGAAAGAAATCTCCGGACAAAAAGTAACCAAAATCGAGCAAGCACGCCTTGTTGGAGCAGCAATCGCCAAGAAAGCTACAGCAGCAGGAATCGCTGCAGTAGTATTCGATCGCGGTGGTTATCTCTACCACGGCCGCATCAAATCGCTCGCCGAAGCCGCACGGGAGGGTGGCCTCCAGTTCTAAAATTCTCTGAAAAGAGCTAACGAACGGTAAAAAACTATCATGGCTAACGCATCATCAAAACGCGTAAAATCTAGCGACATCGAACTCAAAGATCGTCTCGTAGGTGTTCAACGTGTAACCAAAGTAACCAAAGGCGGACGTGCCTTCAGTTTCACTGCAATCGTTGTAGTGGGTAACGAAAAAGGCGTAGTCGGCTACGGTCTTGGTAAAGCCAAAGAAGTAACTGACGCGATCACCAAAGCGATCGAAGACGCAAAGAAAAACCTTGTTAAAGTGTGCATCGTGAACGGAACCGTTCCACACGCTCAAGAAGGTAAATTTGGCGGATCACTCGTATTCTTGAAACCCGCATCTCACGGTACTGGCGTTATCGCTGGCGGTGCTATGCGTGCCGTTTTGGAATCAGTAGGCATCACCGACGTATTGGCGAAGTCTAAAGGATCATCCAACCCACACAACGTAGTAAAAGCTACTATGGATGCGCTTCTCAACATGCGCGATGCTATTTCTGTTGCACAACAACGTGGCATCACTATGGAAAAAGTATTCAACGGATAATTGACGGAGGAATCCAGACATGGCCAAAATCAAAATCACACAAACTAAGAGCGGTATCGGTTATCCCGAACGCCAGAAGCAAACGCTCGTAGCTCTCGGTATCAAGAAAATGCACCAGACAGTAGAAAAAGAAGCTACTCCACAAGTACTCGGCCTCGTGGCTAAAGTACACCACTTAGTGAAAGTAGAAAATATCTAATCTGTCCTTCAACGCAATAAAGCAATGAAATTAAGCTCACTCAAACCAGCTTTAGGCTCGGTTAAGAACGATAAGAAACGACTCGGACGGGGCCAAGGCTCTGGAAAAGGTGGCACTTCTACAAAAGGTCACAAAGGTGCCCAATCTCGTTCTGGTTATTCTGCCAAGCGCGGTTTTGAAGGCGGTCAAATGCCACTTCAACGTCGTGTTCCGAAATTCGGTTTTACCAACATCAACCGTGTTGAATACAAAGGCATCAACCTCGATGTCATTCAACAAATCGCTGATAAAAAGAAAATCACAACCATCGATCTCGCCGTACTCGTTTCTAACGGACTCGTTTCGAAAAGCGATCGCGTAAAAATCCTTGGTCGTGGCGAACTCACTTCAAAAGTCGATGTGAAAGTTCATGCCTTCTCGGCATCTGCTAAACAAGCTATTGAAGCAAAAGGCGGCACAGCTGCAACAATCTAACGTATGAAGAAATTCATCGAAACCATCAAGAATATCTTCTCTATCGAGGAGTTACGCCAGCGTATTCTTTATACGCTTGGCTTTCTTCTTATCTACCGTTTAGGTTCTTTTGTTGTACTCCCAGGCGTTGACGCGGTGGAGTTGGCAAAATCAATCGAAGCGCAAGGAGATCAGCAAGGTATTCTTCAACTCATCAACGTATTCGCCGGCGGAGCTTTCAGCCGTGCGTCTATTTTTGCGTTGGGTATCATGCCATACATTTCGGCTTCCATCATCTTGCAATTGCTGACTATGGCACTCCCATATTTTCAGCGCATGCAACGCGAAGGTGAAAGTGGTCGTAAGAAAATCAACCAGTACACCCGTTACCTCACCGTTGTTATTACAGCCATGCAAGCCATTGCTTACCTCGGTTCACAGGTTGCAAATCGTCCTGGTGTTGTTCCCGATCAAGGTCCTTTCTGGTGGTTTCAAGCAGTCGCTGTACTCGTAACAGGAACTGTATTTGTGATGTGGATTGGTGAGAAAATCACCGATAAAGGTATCGGTAACGGTATCTCCCTCATCATCATGATCGGTATTGTTGCGCGTTTGCCATTCGCTTTATTCTCTGAATTTGGATCACGCCTCGAAGCACAAGGCGGCGGACTCATCATGTTCCTCATCGAAATGGTTGTCTTGCTCATTGTGATTATCGGTTGTATCCTTATGGTTCAAGGAACACGCCGCATTCCCATTCACTTTGCAAAACGCATTGTTGGTAATCGTCAGTACGGCGGACAACGCAACTACATTCCGCTGAAAGTAAATTCAGCTGGTGTTATGCCAATCATTTTCGCACAAGCGATTGTTATGATTCCTGTTTCTATCGCAGGTTTCGCAGTACAAGGCGGCGATGGCGATTCAAGTTGGTTCTTGCGTCAGTTCTCCGATCACTACGGTCTTACCTACAACATCGTTACAGGCTTACTCATCATTGCATTCACCTATTTCTACACTGCTATTACTGTTAATCCTAACATGATGGCCGAAGAAATGAAACGCAATGAAGGATTCATTCCTGGTGTAAAACCCGGAAAGAAAACAGCTGAATACATCGATCAGGTTATGTCTCGCATCACCCTTCCAGGCGCTATTATGCTTGCGATTGTTGCTGCACTTCCTGCCATTGTTACCCAGTTTGGTGTCAACAACGAATTTGCACAGTTCTATGGTGGTACAAGTATCCTCATCCTCGTTGGTGTTGTACTCGATACCCTCCAGCAGATCGAAAGTTACCTTCTCATGCGTCATTACGACGGACTGATGAAGTCTGGACGAATCAAAGGACGTTCCTCTGTTGGTATGCAGGCACAAGCCCAATACTAAACCGAGTTGCGACATGATTAAGTACAAGACACCTGAAGAAGTAGAGTTATTACGAAAAAGTTCTTTGCTTGTTAGCAAAACCCTAGCTACTGTAGCCGCTGCCATTAAACCCGGCATCACTACATTAAGTCTAGACCAACTGGCCGAAACCTGCATCCGCGACCACGGCGGAAAACCTGCCTTCAAAGGCTACAAAGGATTTCCGTTTACACTTTGCATAAGTGTCAACGCGCATGTCGTTCATGGTTTCCCCAGTCAATACGAAATTCGCGATGGCGACATCGTTTCGGTTGATTGCGGGGTGCTCATGAACAATTACTACGGCGACAGCGCTTTTACCTTTCCGGTAGGCCTTGTTCAACCCGAAGTAATGCAGTTACTCTCTGTTACGAAACAAAGCCTTTATAAAGGCATTGAAAAAGTAGTTTCTGGAGGACGACTCGGTGATGTTAGTGAAGCGATTCAGAACCATGCCGAAAGTTTCGGTTTTGGAGTAGTTCGCGAACTCGTTGGTCATGGCATAGGGAAAAACCTGCACGAAGCCCCTGAAGTCCCGAATTTCGGACGTAAAGGATCAGGTCCAAAATTGTCAGACGGATTGGTGATAGCCATCGAACCGATGATCAACTTAGGACGCCGCAACGTGAAACAGGAACGCGATGGTTGGACGATTTCCACCATCGACGGCAAACCAAGTGCCCATTTTGAGCACACGGTAGCTGTCAAAGGCGATAAGGCAGATATTCTGTCATCATTCGCAGAAATTGAAAGTGAATTATTAAAACAAGGAATCGAATTTTAACCAAGCATGGCGAAAACACCATCCATCGAGCAGGACGGCACTATTATAGAGGCTCTTAGTAACGCAATGTTTCGCGTTGAACTAGAAAACGGGCACATAATTACTGCACACATCTCCGGCAAGATGCGAATGCACTACATCAAAATTCTACCGGGCGACCGTGTGAAAGTAGAAATTTCGCCATACGACTTGACTAAAGGACGCATTTCGTACCGCTATAAGTAAAATCAAAATACCTGTTTGAAAAAGCCTCGGCCCAAAGCAAGCAGTCAACCAAAAGAAACTGTTTAAACACAGCAGCGATGAAAGTCAGAACATCCATCAAAAAGCGCAGCCCGGAGTGCATTGTTGTACGCCGCAAAGGACGCCTTTACGTCATTAACAAGAAGAACCCTAAATTCAAGCAGCGTCAGAAAAACTGAGCGCTGGGTTCGGATCACCTATAATTAAAATCTCAAAAAGCTACCATGGCACGTATTGCTGGTATCGACTTACCAAAAAACAAGCGCGGCGAAATTGGCTTGACCTATATCTTCGGAATTGGTCGCAGCACAGCGCAAAAAATTCTCTCCGATTCAGGAGTGAGCTTTGATACAAAAGTATCGGAGTGGAACGATGAAGAACTTGGAAAGATCCGGGGTTACATCAACGATCATTTGAAAGTTGAAGGTGCACTCCGTTCTGAAACCCAACTCAACATCAAACGTCTGATGGACATTGGCTGCTACCGCGGCGTTCGTCACCGTTCTGGTTTGCCCGTTCGCGGACAATCAACCAAAAACAACTCGCGTACCCGCAAAGGAAAGCGCAAAACCGTTGCTAACAAGAAGAAAGCAACGAAATAAGTCCACCCTTATGCTGAACTTGGCCTCTTGGTCTTGTGCAGCATAAACGTTAAAAAACCAGATCATGGCAAAACAACAAGCAGGCAAAGGTGGCGCCGCAACAGGCAAAGCCGCAGCCAAGAAACGTGTCGTTAAAGTCGATGCGGTTGGTGAAGCACACATCAGTGCTACATTCAACAATATTATTATTTCTCTTACCAACATTTCAGGACAAGTAATCTCTTGGTCAAGTGCTGGTAAAATGGGTTTCCGCGGTTCTAAAAAGAACACCCCGTATGCCGCACAAACTGCCGCAGCAGATTGCTCTAAAGTAGCCTTCGAAGCCGGATTGCGCAAAGTAAAAGTATATGTTAAAGGACCTGGTGCAGGACGCGAATCCGCTATCCGCTCAATCAATGCAGCTGGTATCGAAGTAACCGAAATCATGGACATCACACCGATGCCACACAACGGTTGCCGCCCTCCTAAACGCCGCCGCGTATAACCATTAACCAGTCCTAAGACAAAAAGACATTCAATCATGGCAAGATACATCGGTCCAAAAACCAAAATCGCCCGTCGCTTCAAAGAACCTATTTTCGGTCCTGATAAAGTTCTCGAAAAAAAGAACTACGGTCCTGGCCAACACGGCCAAACTGGAAAGCGCGCTAAAAAATCAGAATACTCTGTTCAGTTGAACGAGAAACAAAAAGTAAAATACACCTACGGCATCCTCGAACGTCAATTCGCGATCATTTTCGAACGCGCTTCTCGCTCAAAAGGAATCACTGGTGAAGTACTTTTGCAACTCATCGAAGCCCGTCTCGATAACACCGTTTACCGTCTCGGCCTTTCTCCAACACGTTCAGGTGCACGCCAACTCGTTTCTCACCGTCACATCACTGTCAATGGCGAAGTGGTTAATATCCCTTCTTACAGCCTTAAACCTGGCGACGTTGTTGCGGTTCGTGAAAAATCACAGTCACTCGAAGTTATTGCCAATGCCGTTGGTACTGGTAGCAACTACCCTTGGCTCGAGTTCAATACCAGTTCTATGACAGGGAAGTTTGTTAACTATCCTGAGCGTACACAAATCCCGGAAAATATCAAAGAACAGCTCATCGTCGAATTGTATTCGAAATAAGCAGTTTCCTGATCACGATCCAACGAACGAATTAGTATTCATCTCAAACCGAACACGTATAACAAACATGGGCATCCTCACATTCCAGAAACCTGATAAGGTGATCATGAACCAATCGAGCGAAACCGAAGGACACTTCGAATTCCGCCCATTGGAGCCAGGCTACGGCATCACCATCGGTAACGCCCTTCGCCGCATTCTCCTTTCGTCGCTCGAAGGCTACGCTATCACGACGATCAAGATTGAAGGCGTTGAACACGAGTTCTCTACAATCAAAGGTGTCATCGAAGATGTTACCGAGATTGTACTTAATCTCAAACAAGTTCGCTTCAAGCGTCAAATCGAAACACACGAAAGTGAAAAAGTGGTTGTCAACATTACTGGCAAAACACAATTGACCGCTGGCGACATCGGCAAATTCACTTCCGGTTTCCAAGTTTTAAATCCCGATTTCGTGATTTGTAACATGGAAGCAAGTGTGAAGCTCCGCATCGATCTCACCATCGAAAAAGGACGCGGTTACGTTCCTGCCGAAGAAAATAAACCCGTTAACGCGCCTATCGGTCTCATCCCGATTGATGCCATCTACACACCTATCCGCAACGTGAAATACGCTGTCGAAAACTACCGTGTAGAACAAAAAACGGACTACGAGAAACTCGTCATGGAAATCACCACCGACGGCTCGATTCATCCAAAAGAAGCATTGAAAGATGCTGCGAAAATTCTGATCCACCATTTCATGCTCTTCTCTGACGACAAAATGACGTTCGAGCAAGTTGAAAAACAAGCATCAGAAGAATTCGACGAAGATTCATTGCACATGCGCCAATTGCTTAAAACCAAATTGGTGGATATGGATCTCTCTGTTCGCGCACTCAACTGCCTCAAAGCGGCTGATGTCGAAACACTCGGAGACCTCGTATCGTTCAACAAAAACGACCTCTTAAAATTCCGCAACTTCGGTAAGAAGTCGCTTACCGAATTGGAAGAACTCGTTGCCAACAAAAATCTCCAGTTTGGCATGAACGTCGCTAAATACAAACTGGATAAAGACTAATTGATCACGCCGCTTCATCCGTTGCGAAACGAACATAAGCAGCAACATAACTAAACAAAATGAGACACGGTAATAAGGACAATCACCTTGGCCGCAAAGATGGTCACCGCCGCGCCTTAATGGCGAATATGGCTTCTTCATTGATCATGCACAAGCGTATCAATACCACTCTTGCTAAAGCCAAAGCACTCCGTATTTATATCGAGCCCCTGATCACCCGTTGCAAAACAGACGACATGCACAACCGTCGTATGGTGTTCAGTTACCTCCAAAGCAAAGATGCTGTTAAAGAACTTTTTAAAGAAGTTGCTCCAAAAGTGGCTACCCGTCCCGGTGGTTACGTCCGCATCATCCGCTACAGCATCTCTGAAAAGCCAGGTGCTAACGCTCGTCGTCGTAACGACAACGCTGATATGTGCTTGATCGAACTCGTTGACTTCAACGAACTTCTCCTCAATGCCAAATCAGAAGGCAAGAAAGCGAAAACAACACGTCGTGGCCGCAGCAAAACCAAAAAAGCTGAAGGCACAACCAATTCAGAAACCGGCAACACTGAAGCATAGTGAATAACTTGTCAGCAAGTCGATTTTAAGACTAAAAAGGGATCAGGTATTTTTGCCTGATCCCTTTTTTCTTTATCCAACCTAAACAACCGCAAAAAAACTGTGGAAGAAATCAAGGAAAACAAATCTACACGCCTGCGCTACAAAGCCCTCGCACCAGCCGTTCTGCTCCTGCAAGACGGTACAATCTTTCACGGAAAAGCTGCCGGAGCAATCGGCACAACTACCGGCGAAATTTGTTTCAATACCGGAATGACCGGCTACCAAGAAATTTTTACAGACCCATCCTACTTCGGTCAAATCCTTACCGCTGCCTCCGTTCACCTCGGAAACTACGGCATCAAAGACGACGAAGTAGAATCCGAATCCATTAAAATTGCTGGTCTCGTCTGCAAAAAATTCAGC
>JAAFIA010000117.1 GCA_013298545.1 Bacteroidota bacterium
TTTTACATAAACATCCGAAAATATCAACCAAGCAACTGCAAACAGACTTCCCGCGTTTCCCGCGACTAGCCTAATTCTTATACGTTCTAGGGGGGTGTAGGGTTTCCTGTATAGACACTAATCTCATGTCTAACAAGTGAATCAGTAAGGTGGGTTTTTAACCCGAAGATTTTAAAAAAGGTATCTTTGCGGCTATGACGCATTATCGCCAAGAACGACCCAAAGACACAACCGATTATATTTATGGAACGCGCGCTGTGGTAGAAGCCATTCGTGCAGGTCGCGAAATCGACCGGTTGTATGTGCAACAAGGCCTGAGCAACGAGTTGTTTCACGAATTGCGGGAGTTGTTGCGCGAACGCGAAATCATGTATCAGTTTGTACCGCAAGAAAAATTGCGTCGCCTCGCTTCTGGAAAAAATCACCAAGGTGTTGTTGCTTCAATTTCTCCAGTTTCTTATCAGCAGATCGAAGATTTACTGCCAACCATTTTTGAATCAGGACGCACACCACTTTTGCTGCTCCTCGACCGTATTACGGATGTTCGAAATTTTGGTGCGATCTCGCGCTCTGCCGAGTGCGCGGGTGTCGATGCCATTATCATTCCTTCGCGCGGTGCAGCACAAATCAATTCCGATGCGGTAAAAACATCTGCGGGTGCTTTGCACAAAATTCCAATTTGTAGAGAACATAATTTAAAAACAACGATTGAGTTTTTAAAAGAATCGGGGGTTAAAATTGCAGCTTGCACAGAAAAAGGAGCAACAGATCATTTCAGTTCCGATCTTACAGGGCCGCTATGCATTGTCATGGGTTCTGAAGAAGACGGCATTTCTGGCGAGTATTTAAAACGCGCCGATGTGCGTGTAAAAATTCCCATGCTCGGTACCATCGAATCGTTGAATGTTTCGGTTGCTACGGGCATTATTTTATTTGAAACATTACGCCAACGCAGCAGTACGGCAAACACATGAATTTCCTGATTTCGTTTTTTCAGCGATACAGCACTCTGAGTATAGCGCTTCTTGTTGTCTTAACGCGCTTGCCCTTTGTTTTTGATGGGTATGGGGTAGAAGAAGATTCGTGGTGCTTGGTGGTGAATGCACACGAAATGCACGATTGGGGACATTATGTAGCCTCGCGTTTTCCGGGCCATCCGCTTCAAGAATATGTGTATTTATTGATTTGGGATCAACCAGCTTGGGTGTACAATGTCTGGAGTTTGTTGTTTAGTGTGGTTGCGGTTGTTTGTTTCCACCGCAGTTTGTTGCGCATCCAGTTCAATCCGGCGTGGGCGGCTACGTTGATGCTGTGTTTTACTCCAGTATTTTACATTTCTGGAACATACACCATTGATTTTGCATGGACATTGGCTTTTGTTTGTGCGTCGTTTTATGCACTTGTTGCCGATCGGCTTTGGCTTTCTGGAATATTGCTTGGCTTCGCGGTTGGTTGTCGTTTAACAACGGGTGTTTTTGTATTGCCTTGGGCCATGCTCTTGTACAATGGTATGGACAAACGCAGTTCTTTTTTTCAGCTGCTAAAAATTGCCGTTCCAGCAACCGTGATTGGCATACTTTGGTTTGTTCCGGCTTACCTAGTTTACGGAAAATCGTTTTTCGATTACAGCGATCAATTTCCTTATCCGCCTTGGAGCAAAATTGGCTACAAAGCAACGCTTGGTGTTTTTGGGGTATTGGGCATCTTGGCCTTGCTCCTTGGTAGCATCAATGCTTGGCGCAATTGGCGTAAAAAAGAAATTCAAGCCACGACACATTTTCATGCCGAACGTTTGCTTGCCGCCTGTATGGTTGTGATTGCATTACATATCATTTCGTATTTACGTTTACCACAGAAATCGGGTTACCTCGTACCCATGATTCCATTTGTTATTCTGGCGCTCAGTTTACTCGTCAATCGCAAGTGGTTGTTGATTTGTACGAGTTTGTTTGTGTTGTCGCCGTTTTTGATGAGCATGAATTTGACGGATGAATTGCGCGGCTCATCGGCATCGGCGGCAGCCATTCGGTTTGCTGTTTCGGGGCAAGAAATTTTCATAGATCCATTTTCTGGTCCAATTTTTTCGGAACGTTCCAAACGCTTGCGCAAGATGGAATACTGCGAGCGTGTTTTGCGTGTAACCGATACCATTCAAAAGCCCACCGCACTTGTTGCTGGGTGGTGGTACAATGAATTGAAAACGGAGCAGTATGTGCGCAAGAACAATCCGCGCGTGAAATTACTTTTCTATGTTCCTTGCGCTACACTCGATTCGTTGGCAGGTGCGGGTTATCAACTTTATTATTTGCCCGAGCAGGATTTATACAACGATCAGATGTTTTCGCAAAACGGGACGGCTACGCGCGCAATGGCATTTCCGCAGAAATAGCCCTTTCGGGTAAATTTTTCGGGGCAAAAACTGTATCTTCGTTAGCGATAAACCGGAATTCAAATTTCATCATTCTCCTATGTCAGTTTCTACGACCGATTCGCGCGAAAAAGCTGGTGCTGTTCCTGTTTCCATAGCTTTAAAAGCTTGGGAATTGTTGTGCACAGCGCGCGAAATGGCAATTTTATACGAAGCCAATAAAGAAGTAACCGCAAAATATGTGCATGCTACTTCGCGCGGACATGAAGCCATTCAGCTTGCGCTCAGTTTACAACTCAAACCACAAGATTTTCTTTCGGCGTATTACCGCGACGATAGCATGTTGCTGGGAATTGGTATGCAGCCATACGAATTGATGTTGCAATTGCTCGCCAAACGCGATGATCCATTTTCAGGCGGACGCACCTATTATGCGCATCCTTCGCTCAAACGCGACAACATGCCCAAAATTCCGATGCAAAGTTCGGCAACAGGCATGCAAGCCATTCCGAGCACAGGCGTGGCGATGGGTTTAAAGTATCTGGAAGAACAAAATTTAGCGGCTGATTTTGGCGACGATAAACCCATCATGGCGTGTTCGCTGGGCGATGCTTGCATTACAGAAGGTGAAGTAGCCGAAGCCTTTCAAATGGCGGTATTGCGTAAACTTCCGATTCTCTATATCGTGCAAGACAACGAATGGGACATTTCGGCAACAGCAAAAGAAATTCGTGCTCAAGATGCAACAGAATACGCGCGTGGATTTAAAGGGTTGGAAACACGTACCATTGATGGAACCGATTTTTTCCGCAGCTACGAAACCATTCGCGATGTGTTGACCATCATGCGCAAAGAACGCCGTCCGTTTTTAATTCATGCAAAAGTTCCTCTGTTGAATCACCACACTTCCGGCGTTCGGAAAGAATGGTACCGCGATGATTTAGAAGAAGCGGCCAAACGCGATCCTTATCCTAAATTGAGAAATCAATTGTTGGTGCATGGCATCGATGCGAAGGAATTGGAACAAATAGAACAAAAAGTAAAAGAATTGGTTGCCGCTGATTACCAACGTGCTTTGCAAGCAGAAGATCCGCGTCCAGCAGATTTGTTTGATCACGATTTTGCGCCAACACCAATCACCGAAGAAAAAGGAATTCGTGAGCCTGCTGGCAAAGAAAAAACGGTCATGGTTGACTCGGCACTTTTTGCTGTACAAGAAATTTTGAGCAAACATCCGGAAGCACTTTTATACGGGCAAGATGTTGGCGGTCGTTTGGGTGGCGTTTTCCGCGAAGCGGCTACACTTGCACAAAAATTTGGCGATAATCGTGTTTTCAATACACCGATTCAAGAAGCGTTTATCATTGGTAGCACCGTTGGCATGTCGGCTGCGGGTTGCAAGCCTATTGTAGAAGTACAATTTGCAGATTACATCTGGCCTGGTTTGAATCAATTGTTTACCGAAGTGAGTCGCTCGTGTTATTTATCGAATGGTAAATGGCCTGTGGCGTGTGTGATACGCGTTCCGATTGGTGCTTATGGTAGTGGTGGGCCGTATCACTCTTCGAGTGTAGAATCGGTATTGACCAATATCCGCGGAATCAAAATTGCGTATCCATCAACAGGAGCCGATTTGAAAGGTTTGATGAAAGCAGCGTATTACGATCCGAATCCAGTTGTGATGTTGGAACATAAAGGCTTGTACTGGTCGAAAATAAAAGGAACAGAAGATGCGAAGACAATTGAGCCGGATGAAGATTATGTGATTCCATTTGGGAAAGCGCGTTATGTTCAAACAGCAGAAGTTTCTTCTACGCAAACAACCATGACGATCATCACCTACGGCATGGGTGTTTACTGGGCAAAGAATGCAGCGAAAAATTTTAGTGGTCGCATTGAGATTGTCGATTTGCGTACACTTGTTCCGCTTGATGAAGAAACGGTATTTGCATCGGTTCGTAAACACAGCCGTTGTTTGGTTTTGACGGAAGAGCCATTGAACAATGGATTTGCGCAAGCACTTGCAGGACGCATTCAGCGCTATTGCTTTGAAGCATTAGATGCTCCCGTAGAATTGCTTGGTGCTGAAAACATGCCTGCAATTCCGCTCAATTCTACGCTTGAGGCAACCATGCTTCCGAATGCCGAAAAAGTTGCTGTGGCAATAGAAAATTTATTGCGTTATTGAAACGGATGTTCCAAAACAAAAAAAGAATTCTCAACATTGCGTTACTGGTGATTGCAGCAGCCGTCGCTGTTCACTTGTACGTTAAATACCGCGTTGTTCCTGAGATTGCGTTTTCCAACATGAAATTAGCAACACCCGAAGGACAAGTTGTTGACTGGAAAAGCTATCAAGGGAAAACTATTTTTTTGAATTTCTGGGGAACGTGGTGTCCTGATTGTATTCGCGAAATGCCTTCGATTATTGAATTAAAAGAACAATTGAAAAACGACGATGTTGTTTTTGTATTTGTGTCTGATGATTCGCCTGAGAAAATAAATCGTTTCCGCGAACGCAAAGGGTATGATTTAAATTACTTGATCTATCAAGGAAATGGCTTGAAAGAACTGGGAATCAATACCTATCCAACAACCTACGTCATCCGTCCAAACGGCGAGATTGCGTTTTCTAAAATTGGTTCTGCCGAATGGAATAGCCCGTCAATGGCAAATCGAATAAGAAGTTTGAAATAGATCAGCGCGTAATTACAAGTTGTTTTACGCAGGTATTTCCAGCCTCATCAACCAAATGCAAATAGTACAAGCCATCTGCTAGATGCGATAAGTCAACTTGTGTTTTGCCACGCGGCAAGGCTTCGAGATGAACACAAGCACCCAACGTATTTTGAACCACTAGTTTTGTTTCCGTTGTTGTAGTCCATCCTACAAGTTGAAATACGCCTTGTCCGGGATTTGGATAAACGTCAACCGAATACAACGCTTGATTTGTACCAATAGAAGTACTCAGATTTGCATCTTGCGTAATCCATACCGTATCGCGAAAAACACCGCCTGCAATTGCTACAAAACCCATACGGGGCGTATTGTTTGGATTCATGGAACAAGTAATTAACGGATTTCCATTTCCAGTACCGGAAGCAGGAGCAATCGTTATCCATGAATCAGGCGAAGATGCATTCCATGTGGCCCAACTCAAATAGGCAATGGCCGCATTTTGTCCACCACCCATATCCACATAATGCAGCGAATCTGGTGTGGTCATTAACGGCGATGGATCTTGCTGAATAACGAGTGTATCCATATCGTTTGCATTTTGCACATAAACATACCCGTAACGTGTAGCACCTTGATTGACTTGAGCAGTAAAGGTATTTCCATCCGAAAAATTATAATAGCCACTAGCGCCTGAAGTGAGCGCAGTTGTTAGCCATGATGCAGAAGTTGTCATGGACCAATTGAGTGTTGACGAAAATTCAAATCCAGCTGAACCGCCATTGGCAGTTACAACGATAGTGTCCTGTCCAATTTCGAGATCGCCCGATAAAGGCCGAATCATAAAAATAAAATTATTGGGTGTAAATGTTCCTGCTCCATTCACAACACTGTTGATGGGATAGTAACCATTGTATGTACCGCCCCAACCAAAATTCATGTGAAACTCATTTGCAGCGTTGTAGCCATCTATCAAATAAAAGTGATTTCCACCTTTGCAATAGACAGGACGACCTGCGTTAATTTCTACTTTAATCGCATCGATGAGTTCTTGTGTTGTATTGAACAGAAAAACAGCACTGGAATACATCGCTGGTGAATAGGCAAAATAGCGTTTCAAAACGGTAGCATCAAAAAAAGAATTGGAACTTACACCGCTATACTGCATATCGCACGCAGCACCCAAATGCGCCATAAGTTTAGCAACTTCGGCATTGCTGCTATTAACATTATTGGGCATGGATGCATACGTATATGTTTGAGCAGAAAACGTAACGCATTGCGTTGATAAATTGGTATTGCAGTGCGCACTCATACCGTTGACGGGCCAAGCGTAATACTTGCAAATTTGCGCCATAGCGGTTGCATTGCAGCCCGTATAGGCTTTGCCGCAAGCACCGCCACTGCTAACCGTTGGACAGGAATCGTTGTAATAACAGGTTTGATTCCAAGTGGTGGTCAGAAATGGGCTGACTTGTGCCTGTATGCTGAGATTAAAAAAACAGGAAAACAAGAATAGAGTAATGAAGTGCGATGCTGTTTTCATTGAATTGGCGTTTGTATGGTAAAGTTAGAAAAAACAAGCAACCTTCTCCGCGCTTGAAAAAGTTGGAAAACGTCAAGGGTAAACGAGCATTATTGCTCTTGTCCTCGTTTGTAACACGAACAGAAAAATTTTCTTTTTGTTTATTGTGTTTATAAATTAGCAACGCGCGTTGCAAACGCGCTTCTCAGACCTCCTCGTTGCAAACGAGGAGGAGCATATCTTGTCCTCGTTTGTAACGAGGACACACGAGATTCGCGTTTGTAACGCGAACAAAAAAAATTGCTTTTTTGTTTATTGTATTTATAAATTTGAAATGCGCGTTGTAAACGCGCTTCTCAGACCTCCTCGTTGCAAACGAGGAGGAGCATATCTTGTCCTCGTTTGCAACGAGGACACACGAGATTCGCGTTTGTAACGCGAGTAGAATTTAATACTTTTGACTTATGAGTGGTGACAGCTATAAAATTATTGACCAGCAAGAAGTTTATTTTTTAACGCTGACAGTTATTGATTGGGTAGATGTTTTTGTACGCAAAGAATATAAAATAATTCTTACCGATTCACTAAACTATTGCATTTCCAATAAAGGTCTTGAAGTATTTGCTTGGGTTGTCATGAGCAATCATATCCATCTTATTGTTAAAGCCAAAGAAGGTTACTTGCTATCGAATATACTCCGTGACTTTAAAAAATTCACATCAAAAAAAATTGTTGAAGCAATTATAGCTATTGGTGAAAGTCGAAGGGATTGGTTATTAGATAAATTTTCGTTTACTGCAAGGAAAACGGGGAGAGCTAAAAATTACAAATTATGGACCGACTCGAATCATGCTATTTGTTTAGAAAAGAAAGAATGGTTAGAACAACGATTAAATTACATACATCAAAACCCAGTAAGACAAATGATTGTTGAACATCCAGAAGAATATATTTTCAGTAGCGCTGTTGATTATGCAGATGGGAAAGGGCTAGTAAACATTACGCGGATATAAGAGCCTGTTTAAATTTAAAAATGCGCGTTATTAGCCTTTGATTAAGGCGTCTCGAACCTTCTCGTTGCATTCCGTCCCGAAATTTCGCATGCGCGTTAAGTTAAAAAACGCTATTCACAGTATAGGCCTGAAAACGAAAGCTATAATTCAAAAAAGAGACTTCCCAATAGCATAACTATGCAGTGCAAACAAACATAAAAATGCACAAGGGAAGTCAGCACAAAAATACATCATTTGATTTTATAAAATCAATT
>JAAFIA010000118.1 GCA_013298545.1 Bacteroidota bacterium
TAATACGTGCCGGAGGTGTTGTAAATTTTTGAACTGTCGCCTTTAGAAAGACCAATGAGTGTAACATTGGTGTACCGTATTTGTGGCGCGCTGTCGCAGACAAACGCATACGAACCGCCCCGCGCTGTCCATTCCACACTGGGCGATTTGTAAAACTTCCCTTCGCTAAAGAGATATTCACTTGTTTGTATGAAGTCGGAAAATGGTTTGTTGACTTTTCCTTCGCCCAATTTATTGAAACACACTTGCCAATCGTTGAAGGTCGAAAGCGGAATGTTGAAGTCGATGATGGCTTTGATGGTGTTGATGTATGCGTAAAATTCCGGCGAAGGTTTGAGCCGTTTTTTAAGCATCAGGTTGCAGTTTTTGTACATGGCCTGTTTCATCGGTTCATTTACTTTATTGGTTACCCAATACGTTTTGTTGAATGCTTCGATGAACTCGCGCCCATCTTTTTTGTCGTAGCTCTCAAAGAAATCGCTCATTTCCTGAATGAACTTCACGTTGTCTTCAGAAAACGATTTGGGTGAAACCTGTGCCAACACATTGGACTGAGGCAGCACAACGAGGGCAAGGAGGAAAAGTTTAGCAAGAATATTTTTCATACAAGAAGAATGAGCGTGTCAAGAACGAACGAGGTGAAGCAAAGCCCATTCACCTTTTCGGGCTTCGTCAGATTTAGAAAAACCAAAAGCCGCGGCAGCCGTTTCGAGTGCCGGAACATCGGTGTGGAAAAAACCACTTAGCAAGAGCTGCCCCCCCGCAGGAAGGGCCAGCGCACAGGATTGAAAACTATCGAGTAGCACGTTTCGGTTGATATTGGCTAAGATAACATCAAACTTTACGCCAGACAAGAGCGCTTTGTCGCCTTTTTCAACGGAAATAAACGACACCTTATTGTTCACCGCATTTTCGCGCGCATTCAGCACCGCATTTTCCTCAATATCAATGGCTGAAACGGGTTGCGCACCGCGCAGCGCCGCAAGAATGGCCAAGACGCCTGTTCCGCTGCCGTAATCCATCACCGCACGACCCGCCAAGTCCATTGTTAATAACTTTTGAACCATGAGAAACGTTGTTTCGTGGTGGCCCGTGCCAAACGACATCTGCGGCTGAATAACCAGATCGAATGTAACGCCTTCGGGTTTGGGGTGAAAGGGGGCACGAATGACACAGGAATCGCCTACGATAACGGGTTGAAATTCCGATTCCCAAACCGCATTCCAGTTTTGGGCCGGAACGTGTTTTTGTTCCCAGTGCATTTCGCCCAAAGCTGCATGTTCCGCAATACAAGCCGCCACCGTTGGTTCGTCCCAATTTTCAGCCGCAATAAACGCTTGAAATCCGTCGGGCGTATCGACAAAACTTTCAAAGCCCAAATCGGCCAATTCGCTCACCAAAATATCGGCGCCGGGCAGGCGGGGAGCAATGCGCAATGTCAATTCGATGTAGTCCATAATCTAGCTTTCAAGTTTACAAGACATAACGCGGATTTTTGCATAGGTTACCACGCAGTTTTCAACAACTCTAAAGACGAGTGAAAGGGGAAATTGTTACAAATGAATTGGTGATTTCGGGAATGTTTGATTTACAGAGTTGGTGATTTACTGTGCTCGTTTTTTTTTAGACATGAGATTAGAGACATGAGACGTGAGACTGGGCTTGCCTTCGGCTTTGGGTTGAGCTATTTCTACGCAGTCTCATGTCTCTAGTCTCACGTCTCAAATCTGCGGAGGCTTTGCGCGTTGCATTTCCAACTCACCAATTCCGTAAATCGCCAGCTTTTATTTCATTTCTTCACCCGTAACAACTTCAGCATTTTCCACTTTGTTGCGTCGCATGCGTTCGCGAACCGCCAAGACTGTTCCAATAATCATAATCAAACAACCGAGCCACAAAACATTGATGGCCGGAAAAATGGAGGCTTCCATGACAATAAAATCGCCGCGGTTTGAATTTTTCTCGGAAACATACACATCAATTTTTCCCGTTTTGGGATCAATTTTCCAGACCGTTAAACGCAGACCAATTTCTTCGTTGATGGCTTCTTTCATGCTCACCTGTTGCCCATCGCGCGGAATGGTCATGCTGGTTTTCAGTTGAACACTTTTCATCGATTGTCCAAAACCCGTAAAATGCAAAATCACCGTTTCCGCATTTTCAACATAGACCGAATCAGTTGGCGAGGCCAGGGTGAGGCTGTCTAAAATGGCAATGCACTGACCCGTTGCAATGGTATCAGTACGCATCATCGTGAATTTGCGTGGCTGCTCGTAACCATCTGTTGTTTGTGGTTTTTCTTGCAAAGCCGTCATGGGCACAAATTTGATAAACGTATAAATGTCTTTGTGCAAATAATGGCGCGTATCAGGCTCGGCGGCATTGCCCATGCGGTCGTTCATTTGAATAAACGGACGCAGCGTAAAGGCTTTTTCAATTTTTCCGGCAGCATCTTTGGTCAAATAATCGACATTGAAATACACATACGGCGCGCCATTTTCCATTTTACGATCGCGGCCCGTATAGGTAATCATGTATTCGCCCATGGGCAACGTATCGCCCAAGCGAATGAAAATATTTTGCTCGTTGCTGGCCGAACTATCGAGTTGCATGACATCAAAACTCGATGTGTTTTCGGAAATGGTTTGCTTTTTTGAGGTTGAAATTAACGCTCCAAGCAACAAGACCGCAAAGCCAATGTGCGCAATAGACGATCCGGCATTTTTGATTTTTCCTTTCAAGATGCGCAACCAATAATCGCCATTGGCCACAATGCTGAATACGGTTCCAAAAAGCAAGAGTGTACACAACATATAAATGCGTGCGCGGTCTTCTTGTACATGTTTCATTTCTAAGATGTAAATGAAACATGCGAGTGGCAACGAAATGGCTAAACTGATGTAAAACGAACGGCGCAGTTGCTTGCGGAACGTCGCAAAATCGGTTTTGCGGTATTTAAAAAACTGCGTAACGGCCATGAGCAAGGTTACCACAAACGCAATCGGAATTTGCCATTTGTTGTAAAAACCAATGATGTTTTTGTCTGGCGCAAGATTGGCATTGACCAAACTGCGTGTCCATTTGGCATCAACCAAATTGTTTAAGCCTTGCATGAGTTTATGCACGCCATCAACCTGCAAGAATTTATTGGTAACCGGAAGCGAGGTAAAAACAATGATGTGAAAGGCCGAAATAACCAAGACCATAGCACCAATAAACATCCAAAACTCGCGCGACCACAATTCTTCTTCTTTCTCTGCTTTGGGGAAAAATTTGATGTAGCCCCAAATTAACGTAACAAGTGAGCCGAGCAGCAACAAGAGCATCGACAAACCATGCGAACCACTCATGAAGAGTAAGAGCATGCCTACTGTAAAAAGGGTATAACCAATGCGCAATTTTTTGCCGTGTGCCAGCAGCACAATACCAAACCACAAAAAGAAACCCATGAACGCCGTAAGCTCTTCATTCAAACCATTATCGGTAAATGCGTGAACCGATGTTTCGCCCAAAATACCACTCTTGGTGAGGAAGGTCGAATAAACGATGAGTAAAAAGGTGAGAATGCAGAGGAAAAATGTGGTAAAAAGCGATTGTCCTTTGATGCGGTAAATGAGCATGACGTGTGCTGCACCTACCAAAATGAGCCAAGGTACGAGCGAAGCATTTTCGACCGGATCCCAAGCCCAGAAGCCACCAAAACTTAGCGATTCGTAAGCCCAAGCACCACCCATGAGAATACCTGTGCCCAACACCCCCACACCAATAAACGCCCAAGTCAATGCGGGTTTTTGCCAGTCGTACAAACGTCCGGTGAGCAAGCCTGCTACCGCATACGCAAACGGAACAGTAGTGAGGGCAAATCCGAAAAATAAGGTTGGTGGATGAATGGTCATCCAATAATTCTGCAACAAGGGATTTAAGCCACGCCCATCGCGAAACATCGGAAACTTGGTGAGGTAGTCAGCCGATTCGGTCCATGGCAATCCTAAATTTTCGGGTTGTTCGCGGATGAGCAAAAATGGATTGAGGCCAATGTGAAACTCGGTTCCAAACAAATTGAAATACAAGCCGAGCAACATGACCGATAAAAATGCTTGCACAAGCATAACGGTTCCCATGACGGGTGCTTCCCATTGCCCCGCGCGACGCATCAGCACGAGTCCGATGACAGCATGCCAGAGCATCCAAAGTAAGGTGCTGCCTTCTTGGCCTTCCCACAAACACGCCAAGATGTAATTCATGTTCATGTCGCGGCGCGAGTGTTGCCAGACATACTGGTATTCAAACCGGTGGTTGAAGAGCATGAGCAGCAAATCGGCAAAAATTCCGAAAACCGCTAACGCATGAACAAGGTATAAGGTACGCGAAATTTTGCGCCAACCTTCTTGCGTTTCGCCCGTTGTGCGCAGGCGCATGAAAAACGAGAAGGCACCAAAAAAGGCACTCACACACGCTAAAATGACCAGAAAATGACCGATCTGTCCGTATAATAAATGTTCTCCAGAATAACTGATCGGCATAAACTGATTTTTTATTTGCTAGCCATTTCTTGCTGGCCGTTGTTGTATTTAGAAGGACACTTCATCAAGATACTGCTGGCCACAAATTCGTTTTTGCGAAACGATCCGATGACCACAATTTGTTGCGAACGTTCAAAGTCTTGTGGCTTTGATTTGAGCAAAACCACATGGCGTTCTTCGCCTTTACGATCAATCAAATCAAACTCAAATCGGTTGGGGTCTTTTTCGGGATTGTAAATGAGTGGTTTGTTGCGCGCGAGGGTTCCTACCACATGCACTTCTTCGTCAGCATCCATGCCAGCGGCTTGTGCAAAATCGGCGTAAGTACTCGAATTGCCGAGCATGGCAAACATACTGGCCACCGCCACAACAATCAAAACGATTAAAACAATATGCGTTTTTTTCATGACTAGTTCTTGTTGATGTCTTTTTCGAGTTTGCTCAATTTACGTTCCATGCGGATAAGCAAAAATAGCAAGCCCAAGAAAATAACCGCGACTACGATATAAAGATCATTGGCAAGCACACCACCTTTGAGGAAGGCGGCGGCTTTTTCGTCCATGCTTGCTTGTGCCGAAGCAGCGAGCGAGAGGAGGAGAAGCAATAAGGTGAAACGTGTTTTCATGATTCGAGATCAGCTAATTTATCGGTGATGTGGCGCATGCGCAAACGCAACTGGTAAATCCAGAAGCCGAGCATGATCCAGCCTAATACGGCGGTATAAAACACAGCGCGCAACGAATTATCGAGGTCGTAAGAACTGAAAGCGGGATTACCGCCATTGCCCGGATGTAGCGAATCGGTTGCTGTCAAGCGCGGCAAAATGCCAATCAATACCAACATCATCACATACGCAAAGATGCTATATACAGCCGAGATGCGCGCGCGTTTGTGTTCGTCGTCGATGGCGTTGCGCAAGACAATAAAGGCTAAGTAAGCCAATACGGTTATGGCCGAGCCATTGAGTTTTACATCGTTTGGCCACCATGCACCCCAGGTAACGCGCGCCCAGATAGCACCCGTAATCAATCCGAAAATGGCAAAGGCCAAACCTGTATTCACGGCTTCTGAAGCGCGTTTATCGTGCTTGAGGTCGAAGGAGCGGAGGTAACGGATGTTAGAGAAAACGCCCCACGAAAACAAGGCAATCATGGTAAACCACATGGGTACATGAAAGAATAAATTCCGAACCGACTCATATAAGATATGCCGAAACGGAAATCCGAAGCGTTGGGCTTTGGCGTTGGTAAATTGTGGTGTACAGGTTTGAATGACTTCGGCCAAAACGGTATCTGTACTGGTAACGGCGTTGGGCACATACATATTGCCATCGGCATTGGTGCGCACAATGAGATCCATGCTGCGCGTAGAATCGGCCAGGGGTAAATTGGGTGCAAAAACCAGATCGGCGGTAGTTTCGTCTTGCGCTACGGCCGAAAGGGCACATACTTTTTGATTGCCATTGTAAAGCCAGGCTTGCAAGGAAGCATTGTCTGATTTAAAATGGGTATGGTAGCCCGAAACACGCAGGCTGAATGTTTCAGCGGTAGAAAGAACCGATGGATTGACCACGGTTACACCGGGTGCAAGTGGAATGCATAAACCTGCTGTGATGGTGTAGGTGAGCAACACAACACAGACGATTTTCCACCAATTTTGTTTCAACGAAAAGCCCTTCATTAGTCGCGCCAAAGGTATGGAAATAATAGGTAAACAAGTGCGCCAACGGTTATGTTTAATACCAATAACATCCAGACGTACGGCATGGCTACCGACCAGCCCAATCCGTCGGCAGCGGTTTTTGAGAGGCGGATGATGCTTAGGAGCAGAGGTAGAATGACGGGGAAGCCCAAAATGGCCATGAGGGCAAAATTGTTTCCGGCTTTAGACGCAATGGCCGAAATCATGGTAAACACCATCGACAAGCCGCAGCAGCCGAGTAGGAGCGATACACTAAACATGGCCGTGTCTTGTACGGGATAGCCAATGAGAAAGGCATACATGCACAAGCCCGTAATGCCCAAAACGAGCATGAGCAAGGTATTGTAGAGGAGTTTGGCGAGCAGCAGGGCACGCGGGTCGGCGAGGGAATAGAGGTAGAGCAAGCGTCCCCGATTTTCTTGGGCAAAACTGCGGGCTATTCCGGTAACCGAGGCAAAAAGCAAAATGATCCAAAAGAGGGCAGTCCAAACCGGAACTTCTTGAATGGTGCGGAAACTAAATTTGCAGACAAAAACGGTAGAAACGACATAGAGCAACATACCGTAAAGGGCATATTTCTGGCGCTGCTCCAACATCCACTCGCGGCGGAATAAATGAAAGGTGGCAGAGGCAAGAGACATGGTGGCAAAGATAGGGGGATAAAATTAGAAATGACAAGTTCAAGTTTCAATGGGTTCGATTATAGACACAGACGTTACCAAGTTTCAAGTTCCATCACGAGGTATTTGGAAGTAGCTTTCGTTTGTAGCTTGCTTCATATTGCACACAAGGGAACAAGGTTCTTTAGCTTTGATTTGCTTTCAGTTCCGAGGCTTCGGGAGTATCTTCGCTTTGTAAATCACTTCTATCCAACCATTGTTGTTGAGTATGCCTTTGTTGTGATTTGCTTTCAGATTGTATCTTCGCTTTGTAAATCACTTCTCTTTCTTTGACGAATGGGAATACGACCAAGTTGTGATTTGCTTTCAGATTGTATCTTCGCTTTGTAAATCACTTCTGTTAAACGCATTGTAGGCATTCGTCTGAAGTTGTGATTTGCTTTCAGATTGTATCTTCGCTTTGTAAATCACTTCCACATAATTTCTTCTTCAAACATTATCTATGTTGTGATTTGCTTTCAGATTGTATCTTCGCTTTGTAAATCACTTCCACACGCCTTTTTTCGTTGTTGTAGGCTTAGTTGTGATTTGCTTTCAGATTGTATCTTCGCTTTGTAAATCACTTCTTGAAGATCGGGCCACCGTTTTGTTTCTTCGTTGTGATTTGCTTTCAGATTGTATCTTCGCTCTGTAAATCACTTCCGTGAATGAGAAGTTTCCGTTGAGTGGAAAGTTGTGATTTGCTTTCAGATTGTATCTTCGCTTTGTAAATCACTTCGTGTTTCAGCTCCTTTCGCTGCATTATCAAGTTGTGATTTGCTTTCAGATTGTATCTTCGCTTTGTAAATCACTTCTTTG
>JAAFIA010000119.1 GCA_013298545.1 Bacteroidota bacterium
AATTCGAGCGGCGATGTGGTACGCCACGAATTGTTGATTATGTGTTTGGAAATAATCGGCTATACACTCGCTTTTGGTATTTTTCTCTTCCTCAACCGCCAAACCATCATTGTTATGTCGCGCTTAATTGAGTACGACATGAAAAACGAAATTTTTGAACATTACCAAAAACTCGATCAAGGTTTCTATAAACGCAACAATACAGGCGATTTGATGAATCGCATCAGCGAAGATGTTGGGCGTGTTCGCATGTATATTGGGCCTGCAGTTATGTACACGGCCAATACACTCATTTCGCTGGTTATGACCATTTCGTTCATGGTCAAAGAAGATCCCATCATTTCGTTGTGGGTACTTGCTCCGCTTCCCATTCTTGCCATCACGATTTATTTTGTAAGCAATTTGATTAACCGCAAAAGTTTAAAAGTTCAAGCACAATTGTCGAAATTATCTACCTCCGCACAAGAAACATTTTCGGGTATTCGCGTTGTAAAAACATTTTCGCGCGAAGATCATATCCAGGAAAAATTTGATGCAGAAGCCGAATCGTACAAAAACTTAAACATGGGGTTGATTCGCACCGAAGCACTTTTCCAACCGTTTATGGTGTTCATGATTGGTTTAAGCATTGTCATCACCGTTTATTTTGCAGGCAATGCAATCATTGATGGAAAATTGGCCGTTGGTACAATCAGTTCGTTTATGCTTTACGTGATTCGCCTGACTTGGCCGATTGCATCTTTGGGTTGGGTAACATCACTCGTTCAACGTGCTGCAGCTTCGCAACAACGCATCAATGAGTTTTTGCAAACGAAGCCAGCCATCGCAAATCCAACAACTGAACCACTCGATTTGAAAGGGAAAATTGAGTTCAACGATGTTTCCTTTACGTATTCCGATTCAGGTATTCAGGCGTTGCGCAATGTATCGTTTGCTGTTGAACCTGGTCAGTCTGTTGCATTTATTGGACGTACAGGCTCTGGTAAATCTACAGTGGCGCAATTGCTTCTTCGACTTTCGGATGTGAGTACGGGAAATATTCTCATTGATGGAAAAGATATTCGTGAAGTAAACTTGGGCGACTTACGCGAAAAAACAGGATATGTGCCGCAAGAAGTTTTTTTGTTTTCAGAAACTATTGCCGGAAATATCGGATTCAGCACGCATGATTTACGCGAGTTGGAAAAGAACCGCGATGTGATTGAGCAAGCGGCCAAAGATGCGGCAATTTACAGCAACATCATGGAGTTTCCGAATGGTTTTGATACCATGGTGGGCGAGCGCGGTGTAACGCTTTCGGGCGGACAACAGCAACGCATTTCGATTGCGCGTGCGCTGCTCAAACATCCGCAAATTTTAATTTTCGACGATTGTCTTTCTGCGGTTGATACCGAAACAGAAGATGAAATTCTTGGAAACTTACGGCGCATCATGAAAGGAAAAACTACCGTAATCATTTCGCATCGTGTTTCCTCCGTTCGTCATGCCGATCAAATTATTGTGCTTGAAGATGGTGCCGTTATCGAACAAGGATCGCATCAACAACTGATCGAAAAAGCAGGTGTTTATTACGATTTGGTTCAAATGCAGGTGGAGAATTTGCAAGAAGAAAAGTAACACGTAAAATTCCAAAACCCAAGGTTCAAGTTCCAAAGGTTGCGATTTATGACACAGGCGTTTTTAGAAGTTCCAAATTCCAATATTCAAAGCTTAAGGTTCAAGACCCAAAAGCGAAACGTACTAAATCTTCAATGCCCAACACATAAACACCCAACCATAAGTTCAATAATAAAATAATTCTAAAAAAAATCCCGCTTCCGAAAATTGAAGCGGGATTTTTATGCGTGATTAATCCGTTTACTGTTTGATGATTTTCTGCGTTGCAGATCCTGATTCATTGTTTAAACGAATCCAGTAAATACCCGCAGGGAATGTTTCTGTTCCAATTTCGGTGCGTGTTCCGTTTGAACGGCCAGTGAGCATGAGTCGTCCAAGTGCATCGGTAATTTGATAATCGACAACTGAACCATTGCTAATTTCAATCACCAACGATGTGTTGAATGGATTTGGATAAATCGCTTTTAAACCCGGCAATGTGTTTTCGGAAATACCATCGATGTTAATCAATACCCCCATTGTGTCGGTGTTTGTGCAACCATTGACATCCGTGTAGGTGTATGTGATGATGTGGAAACCAACGCCAGCAGTTCCCGGATCGAATTGATTGCCAGTAACGCCTGGGCCAGAGAATGAACCGCCAGCAGGGCTAGCATAGGTAGGTAATGTATAAGGAGCGTCTGTAACAAATGCAGCATTTAAACCATTGATTGTTACAAGGGGCAATGGATTTACAATGAGATCAATGGTTGTGGTTGCTGGGCAACCAGAAATTGAGTCGTTGCACGTTACCGTGTATGTAATTGTACTTGTCGGTGATACCGTTACAGGTGAGCCTGTGATGTTGCCCGGTTGCCAGTTGTAGTTTCCACATCCACTTGCGGAAAGTGTGGCCGAACTTCCAATACAGATTGCCGATGGGCCAGTAGCAACCAGTATGGGTGTTGGATTTACCGTAATGCAAACGGTATCAATTGCTGTACATCCATTTCCATCAGTTACAATAACACCATAACATGTTGAAACGAGCGGACAAACAACAATTGGATTTGTTGTGCTGTTTTCAGACCATAAAAATGAATACGGAGGCGATCCTCCTGAAGCGAACACTGAAATGGTATCGCAAACGCCTTCGCAGATGGTTGAGTTTGTTGTTTGCAAATCAGGATAAGGTAAAACAACAACTTGAACGCTATCAGATCCGCTGCATCCATAAGTATCTGTTCCAACAACGAGATAAGTTGTCGTAGTTGTGGGTATAACGATATATGGATTGTTTTGCGATGCTCCATTGTCCCAATCGTAAGTAGTTGCACCAGATGCGGTAAGGCTGATGCTATCGCCACTATTGCCGCATATCTGTGAGAAGGATGCGCTGGCCGAAACAACAGGAAGCGAGAGTACAGCAATATCAATTGATGCAGATGCCATACAACCATTTGAATCTGTTCCAATAACCATATAAGTTGTGTTGGTTGCTGGAGAAACGGTGATGGACGCTGTTGACACATTGTTAGGTTGCCAAGTGTATGTACTTGCGCCAGACGCAATAAGTGTTGTCGAATCGTTTAGGCAGATAGAGTCTTGCACCGTAGAAGTAGTAATCAGAGGAAGGGCATTGACATTGACAGCAACAGTACTTAAAACAGGAGCACAGCCCGAAACATCGCTTACAGCAACGGTATATGTGGTTGTTGTTGTAGGAAATGCACTTGTCGAAGCAGCATTAGAAGTTGAAAGGCTCGCCGATGGATTCCAAGTGTATGTGTAGGGGGCAGTACCACCAGTTGCTGTTACAGAAATGGTTGTTGTATCGCCAAAGCAGATGGATGCAGCATTGCTTGTTGTTGCTACAAGTTGGCTTGAAGATGCTGTTGTGTACGTTGGTGCAGGAGAAACCGTGCGTTTGGTATAATACCACAAATCGGGATAGCCGTAGTGATAATTGGAAAGGCTGAGTGTTGGAAACGTATTTTGTGTACACGAATTGCAATAACGCATATCGAAATAGGTGAGGTGTTGGCCAATTTGCGATGAAGTACCAAAATAGTATCCGTCAGAAGCTCCTTGATACAATTCAAGTAGATATTGTGTGCCTTGCGTAAGCCAAAGCGGTGAGGCGAGCGGTCCATAGCTGTATTGTGCTGCTGGCCCACTTACTTGCGTTTGTGTGATGATGGCTTGACTACTGAAGTTAAACAGGGTTACATAACGTGTTGTGCCATTGGGTTCGCGTTTGCCAAACGAAGTAACTAGAATATCTTCGTTTGGTGCAAAGCGAAAACCGCGTTGCGAGTTGGTTGCACCACCAGCATTTCCAGTAGCAACACTATCTGTTGAAGAATGTGGCCCAATAAATGTTCCGTTAACAGCAGAAGCGGCTGCGGCTGCATTGTTGCCGTAGTACATAAATAGGTTTTCGGTTGTATTGGCAAGCAATGTGTCAATCTTTACCCAAATAATGGTGTTGGCCGTATTGAGACCAGATTCAATCCAGTAATTGTAGAGAACTGTTCCTTGACAATTTTTACCAAAGCGAATATCGGCACCCGAAGCAAGCATTTGGCTATTTCCAATTGGAGTTGCCGTATTGATGCTTAAACGCAATTGATAGTTATACAGGTTATTGCCTGAGTTTTCAGTAACCTGAAAATTTTGATAATACGACCAGCCCGCCAATTGCGCAGAGGCATTGATGGCAAGGAAGGCGAAAAAAATGAAGAGTAATTTTTTTTTCATGGGTTTTAGTTTGTATCGCGAATATAGATAAAAAAGCCACAGGATTTTTTTTATCCTGTGGCTTCAAGGGTAATCCCTTAATTGGTTTAGTAACTGTTTAAAATTTGTTTTTGAGAATTGTTATGATGGATTTTTGTGCCAGACGAGGCGCGTTTTGAAGGCCATAGCGGAGCTGCTACGGTCGAAAAACGCAACGAAGTATGGTGCAAAAAGACACATAACAAAATCAAAGGATAAAATTTAAACAGTTACTTAGTTAATCGCAATTTCTAAGGCTGCTTCTTTCGCTACTTCAGCTTTTTTAGGAAGCGTTACGAGCAAAATTCCGTTTTCATATTTTGCGCCAATACCTTCGGTATTGATTTTGTCTTTTGGTAAACGGAAACTACGCGAGAAGGATCCTTGACGAAATTCACGACGACTGAAATTTTCTTTTGTTTCGGTATTTTCAGTTTTTACTTCGCCTGAAATTGTCAGAACATGGTTTTCAATTTTTAGATGAAAATTTTCTTTTGAAAATCCGGGAGCCGCAACTTCTAAACGAAATTCATTGTCTGTTTCTGCAATGTTTACTGCCGGAACAAATTCGGCGCGGTCGTGATGAAACAGTTCATCGTTCCAAAATGCTGAACGGAAAAAAGGATGTTGCATGTTTTTTTGTGCAGGTGTGCAATTCATGTTGCGTGTCATAACGTATTTGTTTTTTTAGGTTTTTTTTTTTGTGAATGATTGATTTTGGAAAGAATAGATCAAATGCTATTCCATTGCTTAATAAATTGATTATCAATGACAAATAGTCGTATTTAACGAAAATTAACCGACAAAATTTCAGGTTGTATTCAGTTCGTGCGACAAAATTTCAGTTAACATGGTGTTGATGTTGTTGCCTCGGATTTTACGCGATCAACATGTTTTGCTGATTAGATCATCATAGCGTGGTCATGTTTAGGTCATCTTGTAAACTGATTTTTGTGCAAGCGATTTTGTAGCGTGAAAACATACTATAAGACAATCATTCTTTCCGATATTCATCTTGGCGCTGCTGAGTCGAAAGCCAAAGAAGTCATTCGTTTTTTAAAGCATAATCGTTGTGAGACACTCATTCTGAATGGCGATATCATTGACGGCTGGCAATTGCGCAAATCGGGAACATGGAAAAAACAGCACACCAAATTTTTTCGGTTGATTCTCAAATGGGCCAGTAAACGCACACGGGTCATTTACATACGCGGCAATCACGATGATTTTTTGGACGAGATTTTACCGTTTTCATTGGGCAATTTTTCGATCTGTCGCGATTATATTTTGCGCTCGCATGACAAGCAGTATTATGTCGTTCATGGCGATTTATTTGATAGCGTAACCACGCGCTTAAAATGGATTGCACGGCTTGGCGATGTTGGTTATACCGCACTCTTACGCATCAATCGAACATACAATAGTTGGCGTGAAAAAAGAGGCTTGCCTTATTATTCCCTTTCACAAGTTGTCAAAGCGAAAGTGAAAGGTGCTGTTTCCTTTATTTCTGATTTTGAAACAGAACTTGCTGCTGTTGCACGATTGAAAAAATGCGACGGTGTGATTTGCGGGCATATTCATACACCTGCTGATAAACAAATTGATGGTATTCATTACCTCAACTCGGGCGATTGGGTCGAAACACTTTCTGCTCTTGTTGAAACGCATGCGGGCGAGTGGAAGATTATTTATTACACCGATTGGCTGATGCAAGTTGAAGAGGCAAAATCGGATCAATCGAACCTTATGTTTTCACCTGTTTTAACGGTTACATCATGAAAAAGAAGGTCTTATTTATTGTACAAGGATTTGGCCGTGGGCACATGACTCAGGCCATCTCGATGCGTCAGCTTTTAGAAAAAGAGGGCTATGAAATTTGTGCTGTTTTAATTGGTGGTGGCGATCAGGCAACGATTCCTGCATTTTTCAAAGCTGCGTTCGCTGATATTCCCGTTACACAATTTATTAGTCCAGAATTTATTACACGCAACAATAGAAGTATTCAGATTGGAAAAACAATTTGGTATAATTTCCGTCGCTTGCGGAAGTACAAAAAAAGCATTGATGAAATCGATGTGGAAGTAAAAAAATACCGTCCAGATTTATTGCTCAATTTTTACGATCCGCTGGTTGGTTTGTATATGCGCAGCAAACGTCCTGCAATTCCGTTAGTTTGTATTGCACATCAGTATTTGGGCGAGCATCCTTCTTTTCGTTTTCCAGAAGGTCATGTTTTAGATCGTATGGCATTGACGAAGTATTCGCGCTTGACTTGTTCTGGTGCAACGTTAGTTTTAGCACTTTCATTTTACCCTTTGCGTGATTTTGATCGTAAGAAATTGCGTGTTGTGCCGCCGCTTTTGCGCGATGCAGTGCACAAACAAAAAATACAAGACAAGTCCTTTTACCTTGTGTATTTAGCGGTTCGTGGCTACCGCGATGATATTATCAAATGGCATCGCAAAAATCCAGAAACGGTTTTGCATGTATTTAGCGATCAGCCGCAAGATGAAGCGTGTTTAGAAATTCGTCCGAATTTATTTTTTCATAAATTATCGGAAACCAAATTTCTCGAAATGATGGCATCGTGCAAAGGCTTGATTACGACGGCTGGCTTTGAGTCGGTATGTGAAGCGATGTATTTAAACAAACCTGTTTTTATGATTCCTGTGGAAGGGCATTATGAGCAGCTGTGTAATTCGCGCGATGGGTTTCGTGCGGGGGCGGGGATTTATGATAGCAAATACAATATTGATCGCTTTATCGCTTGGTTACCAACGCACGTTTCGCGTTCGCCCGAATTTATCGAATGGGCGGATAAGTCTGGAAGCATAATTTCGATAGCCATCCGTGAAGCGATGGCAACACGCGCCAATCCTTTTCATTCGTTGACAGAATGGGTTGCGAGTGGGGCATGAGTTTAGTTTTTACATTTGTTTTATGAAGCCGAAACGCATTGCATTTTTAATCAATCCCAAATCAGGTAGCGATCGTAAAACAGATCGTGTTGCTTTGGTGAAAAGTTTACTATCGCCTAATTATGAATCGGAATTATTGATTTGGGATAGAATTGAAAAGCGAGACGAATTGTTTGATCG
>JAAFIA010000012.1:0-59029 GCA_013298545.1 Bacteroidota bacterium
TCCAAAAGCAGCAAATCGTTTTTTGACATCTTCTGTTACTTGTTCATCAATCCGCCAATCCATGCCAAAATAATCGCGAAGCGTTTTTTTGGTCAAATCATCTTTGGTTGGTCCAAGTCCGCCTGTAATTAAAATAAGATCAGCGCGCGTTTGGGCCAGATCCAATGCCTGAATAATGTGTTGCGGATCGTCGGAAACCGAAGAAATTTGTTTCACTTTAATTCCTGCACGGTTTAGTTGCTGCCCCATCCAAGCAGAATTCGTATCAACTATTTGACCGATTAAAATTTCGTCGCCAATGGTAATGATTTCTGTAAGCATGAGGCAAAAGTCCCTTTTTTTATATTGTGAGAAACAATCCGTGATAAAATATGCACCGTATGTTTCTTGCCGTTCTTTCTTAAAAACGATGTAAAACTAAAGGATAAACCAGTATTTTTGTAGGAATAGTGAATTTCGACCAAACCAAGCACCTGACGTTGCAAAACCACATGCGCATCATTAACACATTTTTTGCGTTATTGATTCTACTCATACCTTCCCTGTTGCGGGCGCAGGATCCTGTACCCGGAAATTACCGTGATAATTTTGTAGAAGGGAATCGGTTGATTGAAGAAAATAATTGGCCCATGGCCTTGCTTTATTTTAGCGAAGCGTATAAAGTTGATTCTTCCAATGCCAACATCAATTATAAAATGGGGGTGTGTTTTTTGAATTCCAATTCACAAAAACCATTGGCATTACCCTATTTACGCAAAGCGGCAAAAGACATTACTCGAAATTACGATGAGTACGAGCCGCGCGAAAAGAAAGCTCCCGAACCTGCTTTGTACTACCTCGGACAAGCGTATCACCTCAACAACCAATTCGATTCAGCGCTATCTTATTTTGAAACATACAAAGCATTGGTTGGATTAAAAAATCCCATGCTAACGCAAGACGTGAATATGCGCATGCAATGGTGTCAAAATGCAAAAGAATTTATTCAAACGCCTTTACCTGTTTCCATTACCAATATGGGCGATAGCGTCAATTGCGCTTTTCCCGATTACAGTCCAGTCATGACAATTGATGAGAATACGATTTTCTTTACAACACGCCGCATGGGCGATAAAGCGATTGATGGTCAGTATTACGAAGACATTGTGATGTGCGAGAAAAAACCTGATGGAACTTGGACATCTGCCCGCCCTGTTAGTCCTTACATCAATACGCCCACTAACGAAGCGTCTATTTCTTTGTCAACCGATGGAAACATTATGTTTGTTTACAAAGATGTGAATGGGGGCGATATTTATACAACCGGATTTTTTGAAAACGAATGGTCTGCTCCTGCCCCACTCGGTTCAGACATCAATACCAAATACTGGGAAACGCACGCCTGTTTAACTGCCGACGGCAACACGCTTTACTTTGTAAGCGATCGTCCGGGCGGTTTGGGGGGGCGTGATATTTACCGTTGTGTTCGACTTCCCAATGGCCGTTGGAGTAAAGCCCTGAATCTTGGCCCAGAAATCAATACGGCTCAGGATGAAGACTCACCTTTTATGCACCCCGATCAGCAGACACTTTTCTTTGCTTCTAAAGGGCATAAATCAATGGGTGGATTTGATATTTTCTTCACCTCTAAAAATGATTCCGGGCATTGGGATGCTCCTATTAACATGGGATATCCACTCAATACAGCCGACGATGATGTTTTTTATATGACCTCAGCCGACGGCAAACGCGCTTATTTCTCTTCGGTGCGCGAAGGTGGTTATGGTGAAAAAGATATTTACATGGCCGAACTCGAACAGCCACGTGTTCAGCCGCTCACCTTGTTAAAAGGACGCATTTACAATGCCAATGGTCGCGAACTTACACAACGTGTAGAAATAAACGTTACCAATACCAATACGGGTGAGTTGATGGGGCTGTATAAACCGAGTGCGCGCTCTGGAAATTTCACCATTATTCTTCCCCCTGGTGCAACGTATCTCATTAGTTATATTGTTGATGGAAAAGAGTATTCAAACGAAATCCTTGATGTACCAATTGGTTCAGGATTTGAAGAAATAGAACGCTCTATTGATCTGCGCGATTTGGTCCTTGGCAATTTGAGTGCTGATGTACCTATTGGAACGGACTCTACTGGAATTATGGTGTTTGCTAAAGACTCTTCAAATCTTCCTGTAGAAGTCATTGATCGCACAAAAATGAAAAATTGGAAAGAGATGTTGACTAGCTCAAAAAATCTTTCCTTCACCATGTATTTCAAATATAACATCAGCCGCATCGATCCTGCCGATCCTGATTTTCAACAATTTATTGATAGCTGTGTGGCACAAATCAACCGAAACGGCAGCATTAGTTTCCGTGTTACCGCATCCGCCTCGCAAGTGCCTACCAAGAAATTTGCAACCAATAAAGACCTGTCGAAAGACCGTGCCGAAGGTGCACAGGAAGTAATCATGAATGCATTAAGAGCAAGAGGCATTAAAGACGAACAGGTAAAATGGGTCAAGGTAACGGCTGTTGTACTTGGCCCAACTTACAAAGCAGATTACCTAAAACGCAAAATTATTTACGAACGCTACCAATACGTCAAAATTAGAGGGTTTTAAGGCCACACAGCTAATCAGCAGAAAAGCAGGAAAGTCATTTTTCCTGCTTTTTTTGGCTTAAACCAGCTGTAAAAACAGCTTGTGTTTTTACTTGGATCGTTTTTTGTTATTTTAGGAGCGGAATTAGTTGAATCTGCCCCATACCGTTACCAGTGAAGCACCTTTTGCGATTACTTTTTATTGCATTTATACTCTTCTCTCAGAGTTTACTCCATGCGCAAGCACCGCGGGCGGGCGCAACGGTTGAACCGGAGGATGCGGCAGAGCATTTTTCGCATGGCAATTATGTCATGGCGCTTCCCGCCTACCTCACGCTCCTGAAAAAAGAGCCTAAAAATGTGGAATACAATTACCGCATTGGTATTTGTTACCTCAAAACCAATGGCAATAAAAAGTTAGCCATTCCTTACCTCGAAATGGTTACCAAACAAGCAAAATTTGAATACAATGCTTGGCTTTATCTCGGACAAGCATACCATTCGGCCATGCGTTTTGACGAAGCTTACAATGCTTATAAAAAATATCAAGAAAAAGCTTCCGATAAAGAGAAACTCAAAGTGGCGCATTACATGGAGCAATGCCAGTATGGAAAAGCATTGGTTAAATTGCCACTCAACGTAACATTCGAGAACCTTGGAAAAGACGTGAACAGCGAATTTCCAGATTACTACCCCTATGTTACTTCTGACGAAAGTATGCTCGTTTATACCTCTAGGCGCAAAGGAAATATGGGTGCTTCGACTGTTGAAATGGATGGTTACTATGCTTCCGATATTTGGATGTCAAAAACACTCAATGGTGTTTTTCAGAAAACAAAAAATGCTGGTCCTGCCGTAAACGGAAATTTCGATGACCAAGCTGTTGGACTTTCTGCCGATGGCAAATGGATGACTGTTTATGTCGATAATATCGATGTGGCTGGTGATTTGTACTTCTCTGCAAATAACCGCTCTTTTGCTAAATCGGAGCGTATGGAAGACAACATCAACAATGGATTTGAGACAGCAGGCTCACTTTCTCCGGATGGCAATATTTTCTTCTTTGCCAGCAAACGCGATGGAACAAAAGGCGAAACCGATATTTGGATGGTGCGTAAACTCCCCAATGGGAAATGGTCGATGGCTACGAATATCGAAGCACTCAATACACCTTACCGCGAAGATTTTCCGTTCATGTCGCCCGACGGAAAAACAATGTATTTCTCGTCCGAAGGCCACAACAGCATGGGCGGTCTCGATTTGTTCATGAGCACGTGGAACGAAGAAGAAAACACTTGGTCAACACCCAAAAATGTAGGCTATCCAATCAATACACCAGACGATAATTATACGATCTGTTTTACCGAAAACAACCGCATTGCCTATGTTTCAATGGCCCGCGAAGGAGGCTTAGGCGATTTAGATATTTGGCGTGTTGTTTTCAACGAAGTCCAAGAAAATAGCTTTACAGTAGTTACAGGACAATTATCCGGCGCAGATACCGCCTCTTTTTCCGAAACAGTAATTACCGTAAGCAATGCCAAAACACAGGAAGAAGTTGGTGTTTACAAACCCAACCCGCGCACCGGCCGCTATGTCCTCGCGCTCCCGCCCGGCAAATACATCATTACCATCGACTCCCCAGGCTGTAAACCCTTTGTCGATACCATCTTTGTATTCGATGTGGGTGCCATCCCTGAAATGAAAAAAGATGTCTTGCTGATTAAACAGTAAAGAAGTGGTTTGGACGAAATTTTGCCCAGTCCGCCCTACACTTATCCGATTCTCCCCCACACCTAAAAGAAATTCCTAAACGGCATGATCAGCCGTTTTCTTTTTACTCTACCTTCGCTTCATAAACCTAAGGTTACACCACTATGTCCAAACGTCTCTTGCTCGCTCTTGCCGCCTTTGTTATCGTAACATTGGCTGCACTTCCTTTTATCGCACAAAAAGGAAATACTGCTGTTGGCGAAACAAAAGTTAATCCCGCATTCAGCGCATACGTCTCTGCCTACACGTCGGGAATTATTTCCAACGAATCCGTGATTCGTATCCGGCTTGCAAACGACTTGCAAACAGGCGTTACACTCGATCAAGAAGTAACCGAAAAGTATTTCGATTTCAGTCCTTCCATCGAAGGAAAAACATATTGGATTGATAGCCGCACACTCGAATTTCGGCCAACCAAACGTATGCCTTCCAATCAGGCATATCAAGCAGAATTTTTCCTAGATAAACTCATTAACGATTTGCCCAAAGACCTGCGCACCATGGAATTTAGTTTCCACACCATGCGTCAAGGCTTTGAAGTGAGTATTGATGGGATGAAAACCACCGATAAAAAAACACTTCGCAAACAACAACTCCGCGGCTCACTCACCACAGCTGATGCTGCCGATAAAGAAGTGATTGAAAAAATTGTCAGTGTTTCGCAAAACGGAAAAAAATTAGCTATTCGCTGGGAACACGAAGGCGATAACGTTAATCACCATTTTGTTGTGGATGATATTGTGCGCAGCGAAAAAGCAGGTGAAGTAGAAATCAGTTGGGACGGAACACCACTTGGTGTTGACCAGAAAAAAACCGAAAAATTACCCATTCCATCTATCAAAGATTTCAAAGTGATGGATGCGAAAGTTACGCAAGCACCAGAACAATATGTCAGCGTTCAATTCTCAGATCCAATCGACGAGAAACAAAATTTAGATGGCTTGATAACCATTTCTGGAGCAACATCCTTACGCTTCAGTGTTGAAGACAACGAAGTTCGCGTTTATCCTGGCGAAGTGTTGAATGGTTCACACAACATCCAAGTCAATCCCGGCATCCGCAATGTGCTTGGGTTTAAATTGCCGCACGCATTTAGTCAGCCTGTTACATTTGAAGAATTAAAACCCGCAGTTCGCATTTTAGGCAAAGGTGTTATTCTGCCAAACAGCGGACGTGGTTTGCTCATGCCTTTCGAAGCGGTAAGCTTGCGTTCGGTTGACGTAAAAATCATCCGCATTTTTGAAAACAACATTCCACAATTCTTGCAAGTCAACAGCCTCGATGGAAGCCGCGAAATGAAACGCGTTGGCAAAGTGGTTATCAAGAAAAAAATTGACCTCAACATTAAAAATCCATCCGATCTCGGGCGTTGGAACACCTACTCGCTTGATCTGGGCGAACTCATCAAAGCCGAGCCTGGCGCGATTTATAAAGTGTATATCGGTTTCAAAAAAGCATACTCAACCTATTCCTGCGAAGCCTCTGAAGATGACGATCAAAATAGCATGGAAGAAGTTGCAACCGAAATGAATGAAGACGAAGATGATGGCAGCGGTTACAGTTATTATGGCGATTACGACGGCGAAGATTACTATTACTACGATGATGATAATTCTGATCCTTGCAGCCGCTCGTACTATTATGGAAAAACGGTAAGTCGTAATATTCTTGCCTCTGATATGGGTTTGCTGGCTAAACGCGGCAACGATGGCAACCTCATTTTTGCCGTGAACGATTTGCGCACAACACTTCCTCTAGCGAATGTCGATTTTGAAGTGTATGATTTTCAACAACAATTATTAGGCACTGTAAAAAGTGATGCACAAGGTCTTGCCAAATTGCAACTCAAGAAAAAACCATTCTTGCTCGTTGCGAAAAATGGAACACAACGCGGTTATTTAAAACTCGACGATGGTTCTTCGCTTTCACTCAGCGCATTTGACGTTTCTGGTGCTACGGTTCAAAAAGGGCTGAAAGGCATGATTTACGGCGAGCGTGGCGTATGGCGGCCCGGCGATACGTTATTCTTAGGATTTATTCTCGAAGACAAACAAAAATCATTACCTGCAACGCATCCGGTAAGTTTCGAACTCGTGAACCCACGTGGACAAGTGGTGAAAAAATCGGTGCAGTCGAAATCGATGAATGGATTTTACAATTTCACGACACCAACCGATGCCGATGCTTCTACCGGATTGTGGATGGCGCGTGTCAAAGTAGGCGGTGCCGTATTTACCAAAGATTTGAAAGTAGAAACCATTATGCCAAACCGATTGAAAATCAATCTTGGTTTTGGCAATCAAGAAATGTTTACCAAAAGTAGCGACCAAAAAGGTTCGTTGGATGTGAAATGGTTGCATGGTGCTATTGCCAAAAACCTCAGCACCAAAGTTGAAGTGAGTTTGTACGAAACGCCAACGAAATTTAAAGGTTACGATAATTACGTCTTCGACGATCCGGCATCGAATTTTTACACCGAAAACCAAATGGTGTATGATGGTCGCCTCGACGAAAATGGTAAAGCCGATTTTACACCGGAATTAAAAGCAGAAAATGCTCCGGGCATGATGCGCGCCTCATTCACAACACGCGTATTTGAAGAAAGTGGCGCATTCAGTACAGATCGTTTTAGCATCAATTATTCGCCTTACGATAATTATGTAGGTATGTTGCTACCAAAAGGTTCTGGTTGGTACGACATGCTCGAAACGGATAAAGATCACGTAGTACAAATTGTTACAGTTGATCCAAAAGGAAAACCCGTTTCGCGCCCAAAACTTTCGGTCAAAGTGTATAAAGTGGATTGGCGCTGGTGGTGGAGTTCGGACGATAACCTTTCGCATTATGTAAACAGTACGTATTACAGTCCATATAGCGAACAGGAAATCTCAACCACCAACGGACGCGGTACATTTAAACTTCGTGTTAACGAGCCTGAATGGGGACGTTTCCTTGTACGCATTACCGACGAAGAAACCGGACACTCAACCGGACAAGTGGTTTATTTCGATTGGCCATACTGGAAAGGTAGTGCCATGAAAAATTCGGAAGCGGCAACCATGTTGCAATTCCAATCCGATAAAACAAATTACAAAGTGGGTGAAACGATGAAACTCAGTATTCCTTCGCCAGGCCAAGGTCGCGCGTTGATTACAGTTGAATCGGGTTCTAAAGTATTGGATGCGTATTGGGCCGAAACACAAACCAAAGGCACAATCAGTTATTCTATTCCGGTTACGCCAGCCATGGCGCCCAATGTGTATGTGAGCGTTACCCTCATTCAGCCACACGCACAAACGAAAAACGATGCGCCAATTCGTTTGTATGGAACAATTCCGGTTATTGTCGATGATCCAAACACACACCTTAGTCCTGAAATTGCTACGGCTGCAGTTTGGAAACCAGAAGAACAAGCTAGTGTAACGGTTTCTGAAAAAGATGGCAAAGCCATGACTTATACGCTTGCAATTGTTGATGAAGGCTTGCTTGATTTAACGCGTTTCAAAACACCTGATCCTTGGAATACATTTTATGCACGCGAAGCCTTAGGTGTAAAAACTTGGGACATGTACGATCTGGTGATGGGCGCGTATGGCGCGGAGTTGGAACGCGTGTTGGGAATTGGTGGTGATGGTGATGCCGGCTCGCGCGGTGGACAAAAAGCAAATCGTTTCAAACCAATGGTGCGTTTTATGGGGCCATTTGAATTGAAGAAAGGCGAAAAACAAACCAAGACATTCATGATGCCGCAATACGTTGGCTCGGTGCGTGTCATGGTCATTGCCGGACAAGATGGCGCTTACGGCAATGTCGAAAAAGCGGTGCCCGTGCGTAAACCATTGATGATTCTGGGCACATTGCCACGTGTTGTTGGACCGGGCGAAACGGTTGATTTGCCAGTTGATGTTTTTGCTATGGAGAAAAAAGTGAAAAACGTTTCTGTTTCCATTGCTCCAAACGCCTTCTTTACCATCGATGGACCTGCAAGCAAAAGTCTAACATTCAATCAAGTTGGCGACGAAGTTGTAACCTTCCGCTTGAATGTAGCGAAAGCTGTTGGCGTTGGTAAAGTAAAAATTACAGCAACGGGTGGCGGCGAAAAAGCCGTGTATGAAATTGAACTCGATGTACGCAATCCAAATCCGCGCGTGTCGAATGTCATTGAAGCAACTATCGCTCCAGGCCAATCGTGGACCAGTCCATACACGCCCGCAGGTATTGCGGGAACCAATGAAGGCATACTCGAACTCAGTACCATGCCGCCAATCAATTTTGGTCAACGCTTGAATTATTTGATTCATTATCCGTATGGATGTATCGAGCAAACCACATCGTCTGTATTCCCGCAATTGTTTGTGGGTGATGTGATGAAGTTGAACGAGAATATGAAGAAGCGTACCGAACGCAACATCAAAGCAGGTATTGATCGCTTGCGAAAATTCCAAACTTCGTCTGGTGGAATGGGCTACTGGCCCGGCGATAACGAACCAAGCGATTGGGGAACAAACTATGCCGGACATTTCTTACTCGAAGCAGAAGCAAAAGGCTATGCCATTCCGCAAGGCATGATAGATAACTGGAAACGTTTCCAACGCCAACGCGCCGCATCTTGGACCGCAAGTTCCGATCCGAATTACTATTACAGTTCAGATGTCATTCAGGCGTATCGCTTATACACGCTTGCACTTGCAAAATCGCCAGAATTGGGTGCGATGAACCGTTTGCGCGAAGTGAAAAAACTCAGCGATGCTGCTAAATGGCGACTTGCTGCGGCCTATCAACTTGCCGGACAAACCGAAGTGGCGAAACAATTGATTGTTGGTCTTTCTACCGACATCAAGCCATACAGCGAATTGTCATACTCGTATGGATCAGATGCGCGTGATGAAGCAATGATTTTAGAAACCTTGAGTTTGATGGGTGGCACCATGCGCGCCAAAGCCTTGCCGCTTGCACGAACACTTGCTCAATCGCTCAATCGTCCGAGCTACTGGATGAGCACACAAACAACGGCCTACTGCTTGATTGCGATGATTAAATTTAGTGGTGCCGATAAAACAACAGCGGGTGTCAATTGCTCCTATACGATTGATGGAAAATCCGGAACAGTTGCGGGCAAAGAACCCATGGCGCAACAGGAAATGGAAATCAAAGATGCCAAAGCAGGAAAAGTAACCGTGAAAAATACGGGTACGAGCGAAATTTTTGTTCGCGTTATCTTGAGTGGTATTCCTGAAGCTGGTGAAGAACAAGCTGCCGCAAATGATTTGACCATTGATGTATCGTTCACCACAACCGATGGTTTACCTATCGACGTTAGTAAACTCGAACAAGGCACCGATTTCATTGCTGTTGTTACAGTTGGCAATCCGGGCTTACGTGGCGAATACAAAGAAATGGGTCTGACACAAATTTTCCCTTCTGGTTGGGAAATTCGCAATGTGCGTATGGACGAAGGTGTGAGTACCATCAAATCAGATCCTTCCGATTACCAAGACATCCGCGATGATCGTGTGAATACATTCTTCTGGCTTGGTCCACAGAAATCAAAAACGTTCCGCATCCAATTAAATGCAACGTATGCGGGTCGTTACTACCTGCCATCGTTCTCTTGCGAAGCGATGTACGACCACACCATTTATGCACGCAACGCTGGTCAATGGATCGAAGTTGTGGACGGACTTCCGGGAACTTAATTTTTAAATCAATTTGGTTTTGTAAAACAGGCTGGTGGAAACATCAGCCTGTTTTTTTAGTCGCCAAACGATTCCTAATTGTACGTGTTGAAATTTGTTTTTTTATTTCAGCACTCGCTTCGCTCGTTTTTTTTTAGACATGAGACAGGAGACTGGGTGAATTGCTGAATTGGCGAGTTATTGATTTGGTGAATTATTGATTCATCAATTTACCCATTCGGCAATTCACCAACTGCGCGAAAGCCTTTGCGGTCTCATGTCTCTCGTCTCATGTCTCATGTCTCTCGTCTCATGTCTCATGTCTGCGTTGGCCTTTTGTGCGTGGAAAAAACAACCCGCATTTAAAATTCAAAAATTACTTGATACATCAACTGTTCAAAAACCTGTTAATAGTCCATCTGAAAACAGCAGAAACGGAACGCCGCTTGCCAGTAACTTGCACACAAATTGATCGCTTATGACACCTGGACTAATTTTAACCTGTGTTGCAGCTTACACGCTTTTATTGTTTGCCGTAACTTGGATCACTTCACGGGGCGCAAGCAATGCGACTTATTTTGTGGGCAACCGTTCTTCGCGTTGGTATCTTGTGGCATACGGCATGATTGGCGCATCGCTCTCCGGCGTAACCTTCATGTCTGTTCCAGGCGAAGTGGAAACCCGCGCCTTCTCTTATCTTCAACTTGTTTTGGGTTTTCTCGTTGGCTACGTTGTCATTGCGTATGTGCTGCTCCCGCTTTACTACAAAATGAATTTGACCTCCATTTACACCTATTTACAAAAACGATTGGGTCAAGTTTCGTATCGCACAGGCGCGTTCTTTTTTATTCTTTCGCGGGTCATTGGCGCATCGTTTCGCATGTATATTGTCATTAATGTGTTGCAAGTTTTTGTATTCGAACCCTGGGGCGTTCCGTTTGGTGTAACTGCGGCTATTTTTGTTGTCCTCATTTTGCTTTACACCTTTGAGGGCGGCGTTAAAACCATTGTCTGGACCGATACCCTGCAAACCACCTTCATGCTCCTATCACTTGTCCTGAGCGTAATATTAATTGCCAAAGAAAGCGGGTTGAATTTCAGCGATCTCGCAGCATCGATTAACGATAGCCCTATGTCGAAGTTTTTTCACACCGAATGGACGTACGACCGTTTTTTCCCGAAAGCATTTTTTGGTGGCATGTTTATCGCCATTACTATGACCGGAATGGATCAGGAAATGATGCAGAAAAATATCAGTTGTAAGAATTTAGGCGAAGCACAAAAAAACATGATGACATTCAGTGTTATTTTGGTTTTGGTCAATTTACTTTTTCTAGCACTCGGTGTTTTACTTTACAATTACAAAGCGGCACACGGCATTGAAGTAGCCAAGCCCGATGATTTATTCCCAACCATTGCCTTGAATCATTTAGGCCCTGTTTCTGCCTTATTTTTTATCATTGGTTTAATTTCTGCCGCTTATCCGAGTGCTGATGGGGCGCTTACCGCATTGACAGCTTCGTTTTGCATCGACTTCATGAATTTCAACGACGAAAATCAAATTCGTACTGAGCAAGAAAAACGTCGGTTGCGTTACATCGTACACATTGGGTTTTCAATTTTGCTCTTGTTGTTGGTGATTGCGTTTAAATCCATTTCCAATCAATCCGTCGTAAACCAATTGTTTGTTGTTGCCGGATTTACGTATGGACCGCTGCTTGGTCTCTTTGCCTTTGGTGTATTGACGAAACGTCAGACACGCGAAAAACTCGTTCCGTTTGTTTGTGTGTTAGCCGCTAGCATCTGTGTGGCATTGCATTACTTTGCAAAAAGCGATGGTGGCAAAGCGTTTCTCAACAATTATCAATTTGGTTCCGAGATGCTGATTCTAAATGGCTCGCTTACGTTTCTTGGCTTGTGGTTGATTTCGTACAAATCAACAGAAAGCGAACTCAAAATGGCATAACCTTTTCCATTCAAAAAAAATAATATATTTGTCCTATCAACCTTTGACACATCAATTATGATTGATTTTAAATCACCCGCCAACGAAGTTCCATTTTTTCTTTTGGAACGCACCCTTCGCCAAATCAGAACAGCCATTCAAAAAGAACTCGATGAGCAACGCATCAACCTCACCAGCGACCAATGGCTTCTGTTGATGCAAGTAAAAGAAGGTAAAAAAGTAACGGCCAAACAAATTACCGAACGTACCGGAAAAGACGCTGCATCGGTATCGCGCATGCTTGATTTAATGGCCAAACGCAAACTCATCAAGCGCGAATCGAACAGTTCCGATCGTCGTAGCAGTACACTTGAACTGGCTAAATCCGGCGAAGCACTACTGGCTAAAACAAAAAATTTAGCAGCCAATATTCGTCGCCGCAGCATGAAAGGTGTTTCGGCAAACGAGCTTGATAACTGGCGTAAAACTTCCGATAAATTCTTCGAGAATTGTGGCGGGCGTTTAGTCTAAATTTTTAGAATCCCGTAGCAAATAAATTCTGTGCACCCTTCAGGCCACATTTTTGGTACTGATGGTATGCTTGTGCTGCACGTTGCCGAATCTGTTCGCCCGATTCATTTAAAATCCAACCATCGACTGCGGCTTTCAACGTATAGGCTTCGGGCGCCATGAAATTGGTTGTCCAAAGTAAGGGCCGTGCACCAGCCGTTTTCACCGGATTACGGAAATACGAGCGACTCATACAAGCCAGAATAATCACATCGCGCACCTGATCGCCACGGTGAATCGGCGGATGTGGAATATCAAAATCCATCAATCCATCGTGACCAACATAACAAACGAGCGATGCTGCATTCAAATAAATTTGTTTGCGTTTACCACTCACAACCGCGCTCGTCGTATCCGTACAGCCGCCTGCTGCATTTTCTAAAAAATTAACGGTACAATTTTTAATCCGTGCACCTTTGTAGGCATCCGCAACCAGAATCACATCTTTGCGACGGTGTTTCCAGATGCAGCGTTCTAAAATATCACCAACGGCTTTTTTATCGTGGCGAACCAATTGCCAATCTTCCGATTGGTTGAAAAATGTCCTTACGCCATAACCACATCCCCAATACAAATTATTGTGCGGATCATTTCCATTGCCAATTTTCTTCGGAACAGGAACAATTCCTTGGCTATCGTTATCGCACAAAGCCACAAAAACATGAACGATACGCGCCGTTGCAGAATCAAGTCGTATAGAATCGGGGCTAATTTTTTTTACGACCGGAATAGGAGTTTCTTGTTGTGGTGTATTGGAATGTGCTGTTTCGCAAGACCAAAATACACCAAACGATAGCATTGCTGCCGAAAGCAGGAAAAAAACAAAGGGGCGAGAAATTTTGAGCATGTTAAACGTGTATTTTTGCAAAACAATTTTTGAATAAAACGTATGCATATCAGCAACAAGTTACGCCTTTACGCAATTTTCTTTTTTTTCACATCCATTCTTTTACGACTTGGCTACAACATTTTCTTGCTTGTTTCCTATCGGTTTATGCAAGATAGTGGCAATTTCGGTATTTTATCCGTTACTCATATTGTTGCTTCGTCCTTATCCATTCTACTCGCCTACCTTGCCATCAATGCGTTTTGGAAAGCAAATACAAGTGGATCGAATCTCGGTTGTTTTTTTCTAATTTTCTGCCTCATCAATTTTGTGGCCGCTGTTGTTTCGATGCTTTTCGCCTTGGCCGATGTCATGTCGAGTTCAGATGCCATTGAAAAAGCGAGGTGGTTTTAAAATCGTTACTCACTAAGCGAGCTTAGACATGAGATAAGAGACGAGAGACATGAGACTGCACTGATCAACGCTCTTCGATGGTTTATTTATGCACCGCGAAAAAATCTCATGTCTCATGTCTAGCGTCTCATGTCTAGCGCGAGCAATGCGTGCAGGAAATCAAATTTCAACCTTAATCCAAACATCGGCTTCGTATTGTTTTTGAGTTTGTTTTAAAATGGATTCCAAATCGGCCTCCTTTGTACTTCGTGCGATAGAAACATAATACAATCCAGTACCCGTATCAATCAGCGTAGCTGCGTATTGGCGTTGTTTCCAAACGTTAAGCTGACGCACCGCATTTTCTTTTGAACGGAATACACCGCCAATCAAATGGCAATTTCCCGTATTAAAAGATTGTGCCGAAACAGGATGTTGTTCCTGAGCGATTGTATTCTTTTTTCTTGGCATGTACGCAACAATTCCTGTATGCCATTCCGGTGCAACTTTTACAAATTGTATGCTTTTAGGATTGACATGCCGTACACCACTTTTTTTCGTTTCCGTTTTTATTTCCTTTTTGACAAGGGCTGGCTCAGGAACAAATTCCGAAACCGTATCGACTCGATTTCCAAAACAATACAAATACCCATCGCGCGAAGCAATAAAAATTTGTCCGCGATCAACAACCGGAGTTGCTTCAAAAATTCCTGCTTGAAAGGCTAACTTTTTAAAATTCCCCAACGAATCGTATGCAAACAAATGCAAGCCATTGTAACCTGCTGCAATTAATTTATTTCCCACTAAAATTGGCGTCGAGATTGATGGTCCGATACGTGCTGTGAAAATTGTTTTCGGACGTGGAAATTCCTGCTTACCATCAGGCCCTTTGCTTTTACTCACTTCATCAAGTTGATCGTAACGTACTACCCGCAACACGCCGTCAATTCCCGTAAATGCCGCTAAATGTAAAGCTGATGCTTTCACATAAAAATCATTGACCGAAGCACTACCAATCACGCCGCCCCTCCAACTCGAAAAATTAAAATCTTCGGTTGGCTCATACCAAACTACCGCTTGCTCCGGCTTTTGGCGTGGATTGAGTTTGAAAACACCACCTTGCCCATCAATGTATTGCTTTTCAACCGTAACAAGTAAACACGAATCAGCCGTAACAACGGGCGTTCCGTCAATATCGGAACCCGTATAAAAATCCCAGTCCAATTGATGCGTATTTAAATTGTAGCCATAAATATGCCCCGCACCAGACGCAATGTAAATATGATTTCCCAAACGCGCCGGCGAACCTTCAGTTACTAAATTTCCACCATGCCGCGCACGGTCGCGCTCTGCATACAAGGGAAGTTCTTGAAAAATACGCGGAGCAGCAGTCGAATCGCCTGCAATCAATTCGCGCCCCGGATCGAATGCGATAAAGGTGGCATTCTCCAATCCCAAATAAGCGGTATCGTTCAAGATCAATGCCGACGCATCCACATCGCGGCTATAACTCAATCCACGCTTAATGTTCATACGCCAGTATTCCGTTCCACGCAAATACGAAACCGCACGGTAACTATATACTTCTGCCGATGCTTGTGAATTTTGTACGCCCAAACGACTTCCCTGTAAAACCAAGAAACGATCTTCTGGATTTTTCGCGCTATCATTTTTCCAAAGCGTTCCGGTACCTTTCAAAATATCATCGTATCGGTATTGCCAAACCACATCGCCCGTTGCTGCATCAATTTTTTTAAGGTGATGATCGTAACATCCTTGAATTAAAAATGTTTTTCCGCACTCATCTACCACAAGCGGTTGGCCAGTCCATCCTGCGCCATACCATTCTTCTACCCCTTTGGCTTTAGACACAATGGTTGTTCCTTTTCCAAGAAATGTTTTCCAGTTGAGGCGTAACGAAGAATCGGCGTGATTGCCGTAATAATTCCGTTTTTCGTTGCCTAAAAAAGTGGCTACACGAATTTGAATGGAGTCAGGGATTATTTCTTCTTCACATACGAGTGCGCGTGCGGAGGGATTTTGCGCGGGGGCGGGCAATAAAATCGAACACGCCGATTGTACCACCAAGACCAGCAGTACAAAACAAGTAATCCGAAAAATGTAGCGCCAACTGCGTTTCATGCGTTTATTTCAGGATTACGAAGGTATAAAATCACTACACATCCTGCACTCAACTGAATAAGTGTAAGCGTTTCTCGAATGAACGTTTGTGTTCGCTGATTCCGTGTTTTTAGTATTCTTTTTCCTTCGTTATGTGAAGGATTATGCGACCTTTACCAAAGGATAACCATCTTGGTTACAAAATCGAAGCCCTTGCCGGCAGTCTTCCTTTCCTTCCTCTCTTGTGTCAGGCATCACGAACAACAACAAACAACATGGGTAGAGGTGACAAAAAATCGCGTGGCGGAAAAATCAAAATGGGTTCTTATGGAAACAAACGTCCACGCAAACCATCAACAGGCTATTTCCCAAAACCAGAAGCTGAAGCACAACCAGAAGAGACCAAAAAAGTAGCGAAAAAGAAATAACTTTTTTCGCCTTTTTGCAAGCCACAACAAACAAACTTGTTGTGGCTTTTTTGTGTCTTCTTTTTTGTATTTCGAACGTTTTTTTATTTTTACCACAGTTCAAAAAACAACACTAAACCTTACTATTATGGGCAAAGGAGATCAAAAATCCCGCAAAGGAAAAATCGCCAATGGGTCTTATGGTAAAACCCGTCCGCGTAAAAAAACAACCGCTTCGCAACCTGTTGCCAAAAAAGCTGTTGGAAAGAAAAAATAAGTACCGCTTATTTTTTCGGGCGAATGCCGCAAACGCTGCACAACACTGTTGTCGGCGTTTTTTATTTTTAACAAACGGTAAGCAAACATCAGCGCTTTTGCCAACGCATGACAAAATCTTCCATCAAAAAACCACTACCAATATCAAAATCCTTTACCTCTTCGATTACAAAACCAAGTTTGAAATAGAAATTAATCGACTTGAAATTTTTTCGATTTACCGTCAGGTAAAACGTGTTTAAATCAACATAGTTTTTCAGCAATTCCTCAAAAAACAATTTTCCCAGACCTTTTCCCTGAATGGCTGTTTCGATGTAAAATTTATGCAGGAAATAAACACCCGTTTCTTTTTTACTTACCGATACATAGCCAACATCTTTACCATCAAACGCCCCGATGTAGAACACCTGCCCATCGCGTACTTGTTGCTGCAAAGCCGATTCGGAATACATGAGTTCAAGCATATAATCCACTTGTACTTGCCCGATTATGGGCAGGTAATGCACATTCCAGATGCGTTTTGCCATGGCGGCGATCGAAGCCAGTTCATCAAAACGGGCTGTACGGAGGACAAAATTGGGGGTTGACATAGCGTTCAAAGATCGCAATCTAACAGAAAAAGGTCTTGTACAAAATCGGGCATAATTTGAACAGCCTGAAAATCAAGCAAAAACGTATTTTTTTCAAGAAACGTTTGCAGAAACAAAAAAAGCACTATTTTTGCATCCTGAATTATTGAAAGGATCGGTAGTTCAGCTGGTTAGAATGCCGCCCTGTCACGGCGGAGGTCGCGGGTTCGAGTCCCGTCCGGTCCGCAAAAAGCCTCTCTCTGAGAGGCTTTTCTGTTTTTATTCCTATTCATTTTTAGTGGGTTCATGGCAAACAGGTTCGCTGATTACACTACTTTGCGCGCCGAGATCCAACAATTCCATTTAACCGTTCTAGAAGTTCAATAAACCGGAAATTATATTTCAATTTTTCGATAATTATCAAGTCAAGCAGCACCATCAAAGGCCTTCCACTTCGCCGAACTAACTATCTTTACACCATGCGTTTTGCTTTTCTTGTTTTTCTATCCGTAGTTATGCTGAGTGCCTGCCATCAGCCAGGTAAACTTCGTGCCCCTGTCAAAGAAAAAGGGCTTTACGGTTACATTGATGAATCGGGCGATTTTATCATTCAACCCAAATTTTCTGAAGCATGGTCGTATATCAATGGTACAGCATTGGTCTGCGAAAAAAATCAATGGAGCTTGATCGATAAAAACGGAACGTATGTTCTAACCAATGCGTTTGATAGTGTTGTGCCTTTTAGCGAAACCTGTTTTATCGGAAGTAAAAACGGATTGTATGGATTCTACGCACACGGCTCAGGAAAAGAATTAATCGCACCGGCATACGAACAAGTGTTCGGATTTACCGAGAAATTATGCGTCGTACAGCAGGGATTTAATCTGGGTATTGTAAATCAACAAGGGGAATTGGTTTGCCCACCCGTTTTGCAAGATCTGAAACAGCCACTCGGCCCCTTATCCATCGTCGTTCAACTCGATACGACCGATCAAATTGCCATGCTCATGGCTTCGCTCGAAGATGGTGCTGGCGGTAAACGTGGACTCATCAACAAAAATGGACAACTTGTTCTCAAACCCAATTACGACGAAATTTTTGACGACAGTAAACATCAATGGTATTATCCGTTTGTACAAACCAAAGAACATGATTCTGAAGTGGAATCTGCTCCAGTACATATTGGAAAATACGGTATCTGCGACACTACCGGAAAAATTATCGTTGCGCCAACGTTTGATGAAATTCCTGCTTGGGGCGATGGTCTTTTCCGCATTCGTATAGGTGATAAATACGGTTTTGCTGATGCTTCAGGAAAAATCGTCATTGAGCCGCAATACGATTATGTCAATCCGTTTAGCGAAGGTAAAGCCATTGCCACCGTCAATAAAAAAGCATTGATTATTGGCAAAAAAGGAGAAGTGTTGATTGATAATCTTGCAGGAATCAATGGCACATATAGTTTTAAAAATGGCTTGGCGCGTTTTCAAGATTTTGAACGACATTATGGTTTTCTCAACGAAAGAGGCGAAAAAGTAATTGCGGCACAGTTTGATGTAGCCGACGATTTTGAGAATGGTCGTGCCATTGTTCAAGTGCAAAATAAATATGGTGTGATTGATGTTCTGGGAAAATTCATCATCGAACCGAAATACGATTTTATTTTTGATCTCGAAGATGGCTTTTTTCAAATCAAGAACGAAGATGGCACAACGGGGGTCATCGATCAAAACGGGCAACAAATTTTGCAACCCATTTTTCAGGATGTGTTTCACATTCAGAAAAAATTCTTCAACGTTGAGAAAGATGGCTTAAATGGCTGTTACGATCTTACCGGAAAACAAATTTATCCGACAACAGCAAGCAATGGTATTTACTTTACCAATGGCCGAACAATAGTAGAAGAAAACAGAAAATTTGGATTGGTTAACGATGCCGGAAAAACCTTACTGCCCGTAACTTACGACAGCATTGGCTTTTTCTTCAAAGGATTTGCCACGATTAAACAAAATCGGCAGTACGGATTGATTGATACATTAGGAAAAATTGTCATTGCTCCTCGTTTTGATGAATTGCGTCCGCTTGTCAATGGATATGCTGTTTTCGCGGAAAAAGGAAAATTTGGTTATGTTGATCAGGCTGGAGAAATTGTAATTGAGGCACGATTTGAAGAAGCTGCCGTATTTGTTAATCCTGACCGTAAAACACTCGATTGATGAAGCCGATAAAATTTTCGCTTATAGCGTGGTGGCTTATTGCTGCGTTTTCGGTGCAATTTCTTTGGAATACACGCGCGTCGCAAGAGGGTGTATTCATCAGCGATGCAGGAGGGTATTATGCGTATTTGCCTTCGCTCTTTTTAAATAATGGTTCTGCTCATCCGTTTAGCTGGAAGTCAGAAACTTTTTTCCCGAAAGAACTTGAACAAAATGGTGAAGTCATAATCGGCATCAATAGTCGTCCCGATAACAAAAAGATAAATAAGTACTACATCGGTACCGCAATTTGCCAGATGCCATTTTTTGCACTCGGCCATTTATACAGTTTAGCTTTTGAAAAAGAGCATCATGGGTTTACGCATGCACATCAGGTAGCAATTCTCTGGGCGGCAATTTGTTTTTTATTGTTTGGATTTTGGCAGGTACGGAGTTGGTTGCGTGTGCGGGAATTTTCGGATTTAAGTATTGCCATTACGTTGCTGCTTTTATTTTTTGGTACCAACCTGATTCATTATGCCTTGCAGGAAGCAAGCATGTCGCATGTGTATTCGTTTGCCGTTATTGCCACATTCATTCGCTTGCTTGATCTGCAATTGCATGCTTGGACAGACAAACGCTTATACTGGATTGCGGCTTTGTTTGGTTTGCTCATCTTAATTCGTCCGGTAAATGGTTTAGTGATTTTAACTGTACTTCCATTGGCGGGCGATAAAGCAACCTTGCTTGCTTTTTTCCGCAAGTTGTTTTCTAGCTATAAAAACATCGGACTTGCGGCTGCAATTTTCATCGGATTAATTTTTCTACAAGCACTCGCATACTATATTCAATCAGGCCATTGGTGGGTTGATGGGTATTATGGCGAGCGTTTCGATTTTGCACATCCGTTTATTGCTGAAGTCTTGTGGAGTTGGCGCAAAGGCTGGTTGTTATACACACCAATTGTTGTTTTGATCTCGTTTGGCACATTCCTATTTTTCAAAAAGCGTTTTTTGTTTTTCTCGTGGTGGTTGTGGATGATTGTTTTTATCTACATCACATCGTCATGGAGTTGTTGGACGTATGGCGGAAGTTTTTCGCAACGCCCATTTGTTGATCAGTATGCGTTTTTAGCTTGGCCCTTGGCTTTGCTTGTTACGTTTATGCTTGATTCAAAAACGTGGTGGCGTTGGTTTCTGGCAATTGCATTGGGATTTTGTATGTTGCTGAATATGGTGCAGTGGAAACAATACCGTATGAGTATTTTACCTTACGATCAAATGACGCGTGAAGCCTACATGCATATTTTTATGCGAACAGATGGCTATCTAATAGGAACACATAATAAATACGATGTGTTTCCATTTCCGGGTCTTAAATCGGTTCGTATTCCGCTTACCCGCATGAATTTCGAACAAGGTGCCGATACTGTGGGCTGGAAAAATGTAGAAACATTCGCGACACCAAGTAAAAAAGCCTTGTCCGGAAAACATGTATTTGCTCTTGATGCCCTTCATCAACATGCAGCTACATGGCGGCGGCCCTTCAAACTTTTTGTGGTAAATGAAGTTTTAGAAAATATGCGCGTTGGCAAACAGCGCTTGTGGATTGATTATGCGTTTCAGGTTTATCCGTATAGCCGCAACACCGATGCGTATGTTGTTGTAGCCATCATGCGCGGTGAAACAGCCATACATTGGGATGCGCGCCCACTCGCCAAACACGTACACGAATCGAATCAATGGCTAGTTTATGAAAGCTACTATCCGCTTCCGGCCGATTTACAGGCAGATGATGAACTCGTCATCAACCTCGTTCATCAAGACGGTACAACAACCTTGCTCGATGATATTGTAGTGGATATGGTACTCGAAGACCTGAATTAGCTTATAATTTAGGGTTCCGAAAAGTTAAAAGGGCATTCCAAGTCAAATAGATTTTTAACTTTGCACTCCCAAACAGGAGACGTGTCCGAGTGGTTGAAGGAGCACGCCTGGAAAGTGTGTATACGGGAAACCGTATCGCGAGTTCGAATCTCGCCGTCTCCGCATTAACGCAGCAAAGCACCCTCGCATGAGGGTGTTTTTGTTTGTGCGAGATTGCGGCAAGCAAGCGCTTGACCGTAAGCCTGTGCAAACAAAAAACGGCGCGCAGCGACGGCTTTGCTATTTTCAGGATCGAAGCACAAGAGAACGATTTATCGAATCTCGCCGTCTCCGCATTAACGCAGCAAAGCACCCTCGCATGAGGGTGTTTTTGTTTGTGCAGGATTGCGGCAAGCAAGGCGTTAAACATGCATCGTAGCACGAAAACTTTTCACAGCACCTCCTCGCTCTAGATCATGGTGTTCAAGCCATTGTCGTTTCTGCTGGACTGTTTGTGCCTCTATTTGTTTCGCCAAAACGTGTTTGTACAAACGATCGATGGCAAGTTTCTTATTCAGTTGTTGCGATCGCTCCGTTGACGCTAAGACAGAAATTCCGGTTGGCAAATGCGTGGCACGAACCGCAGACTCTACTTTGTTGACATGCTGTCCGCCTGGGCCAGATGCTCGTGTTGATTGAAAAACAATATCCGTTTCTTTCCATCCCGAAACAACAATTGGTTCATAAACCGAAATACCAACAAACCAATTTTTACGCTTGTGGTTTTTACGGAAAGGACTTTCACCAATCCATTGAACTGTTCCTTTCCACTCGTTAAAAAAGAAACTTGCATTTTCACCACGCGCATAAAACAAAACTGATAAATATGTTTTTCGTTGTTTGCCGACAATAGCTTCAATCAGTTCGAGTACGATTCCCTGTGCCTTTGCCTGTTTCTGAATTTCTTCAAAAACAAGATAAACAACACGTTCACATTCTTCAGGCCCTTTGCCTGATGTTAGTTGAATTATTTTTGTATGCATTGTATTAATTAAAGTTACGATTTATACACTTCTTGTTATTTCGCCATACTTCATGCTCTAGAATTTGTTCTTCCAGAAGCCGTTTATCCATGAGGAATTTATACTTGGCGGCTACTTGCTTGTAACCATAATTGTAATAATTCTGCCTTTCCCCACGCAAATGACCAATCCTCGGATATAAATTACGTGTTGTAAAAAACTGATTCAATTCGCCAATTTGTTGCTCTAGTTCAATATCAATAATCCGTGTATGCGTAATCATCTTGGGTTTAACAGTTAGTACAAAACGCCAAGGTTCTGTAAAAATCCAAATGCGATACCGACAGATTGACCTAGCGAGTGCTCGTTCGCGCCATTCTTCGCGAAAAAATAATTTCTCGCGATCAGTAAATTTGTATTTTTCAAATTCACAGTCAAGCATTTCTTTTAGTTTTTGGATACGTGTTTCATAGATTCGTTTTCCTCCTTTTCGTTTTTTCTTTTTGAAATCTTTCCGGTGGCTATACTCCACCGTATTTATTTTATCCAACAGGATTTGAAAAAATTCACCGTCATTGCCGATGCGCACATCGTGTCGCAAGACGAATGAACGCTCCCATCCGCGTTGATAGGGCTTTGCCAATGGCACTAAACCTAAATTATATTTGATTTTTAGCAAACGTTTTTTTTCTGAAAAACGTTTGAGTATATAGCGGTCAGCCCCTTCTTTCTGCAACCTTTTTCTCCTACGTTCGGATTTAAGACGAGATTGCATGACAAGGCTTTCCAATGGATCATTAGCCATTTGAATTGCTTCTTGAATGTTTAAAAATTGGGAATTTCCCGCAAGGGGAACAAAGCACACCAAGCCAAGAATCGTTCAATCGAATGAACAATTATGATAATAGAATAATGTATGGCAGAATAAAGCAGCGCCAGAAACTAGGCTGCGGCAGAATTGGTGTATGGGAAGTAGCGCTCTATCATAACAACCTCCTTCATGAAAAAATGAAAAGGAGAAAAATTGCGTGGCAAAAGTAAACTCTTTTTTGAATCGTACAAATACTTTGGACAAATTATGCGAAGTACACATACCTCCCCAAAAATTGCATCACAATCATTTCAACCATCAACCCAAATCACCCGATCCCTGTTTTGCTTGCTCCAACGCAGTTGCTCTTCGCGTTTCCTCCGCCACTTCCTCCGCACCATAAACCGGTGGCGCATAGTGCCCCTCCCGCAACTCCTCCGCCATATTCATCACCTCTACCCGACCCAAAACGCCGCGCTCTTGTAACATCGGAAATACTTCAAAAATAAATTTCGCTCCCATAAACTCCACCCCAAAAATCTCAGCCAATACATCGCGAATCGGATGCAAACAAGAATACCGATTGGCCTCGACGCGTGGATAATTTTGCAAAACACGATGCAACGCTTCTCCAACACCCGTCGAATTTGTTGTTTGTGGCAGTTGTATTTCAACAAACGCCGTTGCAATTTGCTTGCGTTCTATCAAAGCCAAAAGTTTCTCCAATGGATCAGCTGGAATTGCGCCAGTGATGTTGAGTGAAAAACACAAGCCATCGCACACCATCAACAAATGCGGCGGTACACGTCGAGCTTGATAAACGATAATCCATGTTCCCGAAAAAACATGCGTCTTATCAACCGCCTGAACTTCGGTAAATGTAAACGGACTCATCACGTCTTACGGCCTTTTCCTGTTTTGGCAACCGCTGCTGGTGGCGAACCACTTGACATAGAACGAATCTCACGGAAGATGCCAATAAACGAAGTATGATTGAGTGGAAATTCCAAAAATACGTGCATAAAACTCAGGCAAAATAAAACCTTAAACCCAATCGCATAATCCCACCAGTAAAAAGCTACTGAAGCTACCCACAACAACAAAATAATTCCCATACGCAGTTTTGGAATTTTGTGCCATTTGATCACCGTTGTTTTTGAAAACCAATTGAGGTAATGATACGTGTAAGCAAAAGCAATAAACCGCATCACAATAATACCAGCCTCCGATTTAAATACACCATTAATCATCCCAACATACCCTTCGCCTAAAGATTCAGGACTAAACATGGACAAGAGTTTATGATTCACCACATAAAAATGTTGATACGATTTGAATGCATAGTCAGACAAGGGCAAAGCATCGGGCATGATGAAGAAAAACATCAGCGGACAAAGCACAAAAAAGACCATTGCCAAGTAACCTGTTTTGCTGCGCTCTTTCAACGCACCGTACAGCATAAACAATCCGGTAAACAGATAGACGTGAATCAATGTGGGTAGAAACAGCGAGAAAAAAGTCATGAAATTATCCGACAAAAACGCCGTTGCAAATACAAATAGAAACGCAATAAATCGGTGAAATACATCTTGCAACAGCACCATAGCCAAGGCTGCGGCAAACGACATATAAACTAGGGCATTGGAATACACGCCCACATCAATGTCTTTTCGCATTTTCTCCGGCATGCCGAACGAAAGAATAAAAAGCAGGATAGAAAAAATTACGAGCAACCAAAAATCGCGTTTGCCTTTGGTGAAATACTTGCGTTCGTGCAGCCATGAAATTTCTGTCAAGTAATGCAAAGGCCCGAGAACCGCATACGAAAACAAAAATAGTTCAAAGGGAATGTAAAAAGCAACCAACATCGAAATCAGCATCAAGCCTATATTGAGGTAATTGATGCGGTCTGAATTGGAGATTCCTTGTGTATCTTTCATACGTTAATAGTTCCTGAAAATACGTTTTGCGCAGGGCCTTCGAGCCAGATGTCGGAAAAGCCTTGTTTATTTTTTTTGTAATACACGCGTAAATTGCCCCCCCGCGTAACCACCGCACATGAATCGTCGGCAGTAGTTTTTCCCAACGCCGCACACACCAACGCAACAGCCGTTACCCCCGTGCCACATGAAAATGTTTCGGCTTCTACCCCACGCTCATACGTCCACACTAAAATTCCTTGTGGCGATTCCTGAACCAAATTCACATTCGTTCCCTCTTTTACAAACCGCTCGTTGTATCGAATTTCGCGACCCAATTTTTCTACATCGGGTTGGCCTTCGTTAGGTATAAATTTAACCACATGTGGCGAGCCTGTATTCAGAAAATAAAAATCGGAATTTGTTTCTATGGCTTCCACATCACTCATTTTCAAACGCACAGCAGTTGCCGACAAAATAGCTTCATGTGGCCCATCAACCGCAAGAAATGAAACGCGATCGTTTTGTATTACCCCTAAATCAGCAGCGAAGCGAGCAATACAACGGCCACCATTGCCACACATCGATCCTAAGCCACCATCAGCGTTGAAATAAATCATCTCAAAATCGTAACCTTCTTTTTCACGCAACAACATTAACCCATCTGCCCCAATACCAAACCGACGATCGCAAAGTGAAGCGATCACCGATTTATTTGTTGTATCAATTAATTTTTCCCGATCATCGATCAAGATAAAATCATTTCCCGTGCCTTGGTATTTATGAAAATTCAATTTCATTTCAGACGCGTCAATAAAGTTTCATCGCTTACACGTTCCAATTGGCGAAAATCGGATGTATTCTCTACACGGTAAACGGCCATGCTACTTTTCAGATACAAACGCTGATCGAGTTTCACCAATGTTACCTGATCCTCTTGCCCCATGCCAAACAAAACCAGCTTGCTTCGCGACATTTTATAGCCTTTGTAATTGAGCGGTGATTTCCAAAATTCGATGGTAATATTTCGAGCGGGTTCTTCTTTGACACCCGCTTCCGAACGCAATAAACTATCGGTAGCAGAGACCTGATCTAAATTCTGAAGCACCACCGTACGTTGTCCGAGCAATTCGTCTTTGCGCACCACAAATTCATCCGAAGCGTTTGGATCAAACGAGGCTGTGGGAAGTGAATCGGCAACTTGATTTTCGACAGCAACAGAATCGGCCACTTGTTTACGATCGCCTTGTTTTTCAGTTTTTGTTTTCTTCTGCTTGGGTGCTTGAGTTTCTTCTTTTTCGTCTTCTTCAGGCTCGTCTTTTTCTTGTGCGGTAAGCGATTTGTAAATTCCTAACTCTTTAATGTATTGATCCATTTTAAGCAAGAAAAAACCACCACCCAACACAAGGCCGAGTAATAATCCAAGCAGAAAAACCTGCAAACGATCTCTAAATGATGCGAAACGCGAAGGAAGTTTCATGACTAATTGAGCGTATGAAGGTACAAAACCTGAAGCAATTAGCGTTTAATGATTTTTTCGGTGTGGTGCATGGAATTGCCTTCGATGTGAATGACGTACATGCCTTTAGCCAAGCCAGCAAGTTCAGTGATTGAAAAATAGCTGACTGCATTGCCCGTTGCAAAAACAGTTTGCGACATAATCAAACGGCCTTGCAAATCGTATAGACGAATGTAAAGGTTCTGATCTTCAACCGACCAAAACGAAAAATTGAGTTCATCCGAAAACGGATTTGGCGAAAGATCGAAAAGTGTGTCCACATCTTTTAATTGATCTGGATTGCCATTCAAGGTCAAGTTAGCCGCACAAAAATCGGGTTTACCATTTCCTAAATACGTATCTGGCAAAGCATATTGATCGCCCGTTTGTTGAATGGTATTGACCAATTGCATCGTTGGCATGGTTGGATGTGCTTGACGCAAACAAGCCATTAATCCACACAAGACAGGCGAAGCAAAAGAAGTTCCGTTTCCAGTTTGCACGCCCCCGCCCACAGCCGCCACTACCGTTGCTTGCCCTTGCGCTGCCACATTGGGTTTTACGTCATTATCGGCACTTGGCCCACGCGAACTAAACGACGCATACGCACCCGAAGGATCAACGGCACCAACAGCTAAAATACTATCTGCGTCTGCTGGAGCACTGATGTAAAACCAAGCCGATGAGCCTGAATTTCCCGCGCTCACACATACCACGATGCCGCGCGAAGCCGCATAATCAGCCGCCCGCGACGATGGACACGTATTGCCATTCATGTCGGTGATGTATGTATGATTTTGTGCTGGATCATCAAAAACAGTATAACCAAGCGACGAATTGATGACATCGGCCCCAACACTATCGGCATACTCCGCCGCAGCAGACCAATAATACTCTTCTACCAAATATTCGGTTGCCGCTTCTTCGCTGCGCAGCAACCAATAACTCGCATCAGGTGCTGTACCGACTAATTGGCCAGGCAAATTTCCACCCATGCACGAAAGTACATGCATGCCGTGTGTGCCGTCTTCATAAACCGAAGCATTGCCCGCCACAAAATCCCATGTACCTAAAATTCGGTTATGCGCCCAAAGTGAATCGAACACATCCATCTGATCAACCTGATAAAATCCGGCATCCAAAACAGCAATCTGAATACCCTGTCCGGTAAATCCAGCATTGTGTAAACAAACACCACCAATCATGTTGATTTGATTGAACGATGAACCATAATTCAAGGTGGATGATGTTACATTTCCGGTGCGCAAATTTTCCGAAACGGGAGAAAATGTTTCATCAAATTTTGTTTCGCCACCACCCGGACGACGTAAACCAACTTGCAAGGTATTCACTACAAATGGAAGTGCCTGAATCTGATTCAACGCATTGGTGTCATTGGTAATAACGACAACACCATTCAACCATTTGGAGCGCGCATGAACCGTAACATTGGGAACGGCCATGACTGTTGAAACATATTGTGGTGTTACGGGTAAATCAAGTGAATCAATTGCTATGCCTAGCGTAGAGCGGCGCGCAAGCGCACGCGTGCTCAAGTACGCCGATGGATTGGATAGTGTAAAGGATGAATTTCCTTTATTGGCAAACTGAATCCAGTATTTCTGCGGTGCTTGCGCAAATACAAACAACGGCATACAACATAAAAGAAGAAGGGCGTAAGTTTTTTTCATAGCGTTTTTTATCAAAATTTATTGCGGTCCATAATCTACCAACCGCAAGGTGTATTTTACACCACCGCGAATGCGATCAAGAACCGGAACTCCAAAGACAATGGTATCGTCGTACACATCGATGACGTTTTTTTCGATGAGTCCAACATGACGGGCGTAACGCTCGTTGTAAACAATATGCTCCACCAAATTGATTTTATTTTCCTGCAAAACACGCAAGGTCGAATCAAATGCAAACGTCGAAATCACATACGGTTGATCGACTGCTTCGTATTCGTACTCATCAATGCCAAGCGTATTTTGTGCATTGCCATCCCATGTTTTTCCGTTGCGTGTTGGAAAAATCAAACGCACGTAACGCTGGTTTTCTTCCATGCGTTCGCCTGTTGTACTGGTTAAGGTTGCAGACCAAACACGACTGAGTGTCCACGGCAATTGATCGTATGGAATCGTGTCTATGTATGGTCGGCGATAACGCTCAATACGCAAGGCACGACGGCCTTGATTGTCGGTAAATTCAGATTCAATCAATTCGCGAATTTGATAACGGTAATGAACCGTATCGTTATTGAAATCGTCGTACACCGTCGAATCCATTTCATAAATAACCCAATGTCCAACGTTGTCTGGGAAATAACTATAACCGAGATCGGGAACGGGTTTATCTTTCTTACACGCCAACATAGCCACCAGCAACAAGATCAATAGACCGAGCGCTTTAGAAGATATGTTGCGGTCAAGAATCATTGCAAACTAATTTGTTTAGGACGATCGATAAAACCACCACCGACCAAATCATTGCCTTCGTAAAAAACGGCAGATTGCCCGGGCGCAACGGCACTCACATGTTGATGAAACAATACGTTGATGCGTCCATCCAATTCATTAACAGTGGCCATTGTTCCGGCATCTTTGTAGCGGATTTTGGTCAGGCTTTGAAAATTCTCAGGCAAGCTGGCGTATTTGATTAGGTTATAATCGCGCACCCACATTTCCTGACGTTCCAATTCCAATTTTGTACCGAGCATGACGGTATTTGTTTCAGGAATAATCTGGGTTACAAACATGGGTTCGCCCAAAGCAATTTCAAGCCCTTTACGTTGACCAATGGTGTAAAACGGATAGCCACGATGTTTTCCAACAACGGTTCCATCACCCAATACAAAATTTCCGCCATCGACTTTTCCTTCCAAATCGGGCATTTTGTGTTTGAGAAAGGCGCGGTAATCATTCTCGGGAATAAAACAGATTTCGTAGCTCTCGCTTTTATTGGCCAGTTCGGCGTAACCCGCGTCAGCCGCCATTTGCCGAATTTCGCTTTTGCGGTAATTGCCAAGCGGGAAACGGGTGCGGCGCAAACTTTCTTGACTCAATCCCCACAAAACATACGACTGATCTTTATTTTCATCAAGCCCGCGCGAAATCACATAGCGGCCATTTTCTTCGCGCACTTGTGCATAATGCCCCGTTGCGATAAATTCACAATCCAACTGATCGGCACGTTTGAGCAAAGCGTCCCATTTGATGTGCGTATTGCATAACACACACGGATTGGGCGTACGACCTGCTAAATATTCTTCTACAAAATTGTCAATGATATAATCGCCAAACTCGCTGCGGATATCGAGGATATAATGTGGGAATCCAAGATTGACGGCGAGTGTGCGCGCATCATTGATCGAATCTAAACTACAACAACCGGTTTCTTTTTTTGATCCACCAGATGTAGCATAGTCCCATGTTTTCATGGTAATCCCAATCACTTCATAGCCTTCGTTATGCAGCATGAGCGCCGTCACCGAACTGTCGATGCCGCCGCTCATGGCTACCAATACTCTTCCTTTTTTACTCACGGTTATTGTCCTCCAGGCCCTCCGCCTTGATCATCATTATTGTTGTATTTCAATTGTTCTTTCTGCATTTCTTCAGGAGTAATCACTTTTTCTCCACCCTGAAGTTTGCCCAGTACATACGTCTCTTTCGATTTTACAGTTCCATCAGGTTTGTAATACGTCCAAACACCATTCTTCACGGCATGTTGGTATGCACCAAGAATATTGATTTTTCCATCTTCGAAATAGTAGATGTATTTTCCTTCGAGATTTCCGGCCACATAAGTCGATTCCGATTTCTTTGTACCGTTTGGGTAATAGAGCAACCACGGGCCTTCTTCCAACCCATTTTTATACGTTTTGCTTTCGGCAATTTGTTTTGTGCCGGGATAATAGACAATGGAAGGACCATCTTTCTTCCCCATTTTGTAGCCTTCTTGAGAAACCAGTTGTTCCTGATCGTTGAAAAACAACCAAACGCTGTCTTTTTGTTGGTTGATGTATTTGCCTTGTGCCTGCAACTTGCCGTTGATGTGGTACATTTTGGAATAACAAATTGTTCCGTTGGCAGAAAAAACAGAAACAACCATCACCCGATCGGCAGCATCGTAATAGGTAAATGTGCCCGTAGGTTTATCGTCTTTAAATTGACCAATGTAAATGGTATGTCCTTCGGCATCTTTTTTCTGCCAAGCACCTTGCTTTCGGCCTTGCGCATCGGTTGTATTCGGATAATTTCCGGCAGGCATTTGTGCATTTGCAAAAACGCTCAACAGCAGCGCGGCGAACGTAAAAAGGGTTCTGAAAAAAAGCATCGTTTTCATCTTTGACGAAATTACAAATTTTTAGTGGTTTAACGGCTTGATATTCCATTCAAATACCGAGCCAACAAACGCATAAAGCAGTTTGGTGCAAAAAGTTACCCGAAAGTGTGCTGTTTTTACTTTTTTAGCAGAAAACAGCAGGAATCAATGACCCGCACAAGCTCAAAGCAGCAGTCAGAATATGTATCTTTGGCCTTTCTGAAAAAATTATGTCTAAAGGAATTAAAATCACGCTTTTATGCGTTGCCGTTGCACTTGTTGGCGGAGCTATTTGGTTTTTCATGCGCGTTCGTGAGCGCGACGAGCATCTTCAGGTTATCCCCGAAAATGCGGCGGCGGTCATGGTCATGAATGTGCGCAACCTGTTTGAAAAAGCAGAACCGGATGAATTGAAAAAATTAAAATTCATCGATAAGCAGAAAAAAAATCCGTCGAACAGCGACGATAAACTCCTGCGCGATTTGATGAAAAACCCCATGAGTGCGGGCATTGATGTGATTCAAAATGTTTATGGATTTACTGCGCCAAACGGTAACAACATGATTGCCGGAATCACACTCAAAATAAATGATGAAGAGGCTTTCAAAAAGTTTTTAGAGAAAATGGCTGTTGGCGAATCGCCCAAACGCATGGTGGGTTTTTGGTTCGTTAAAATTGATTGGAACAACGCCATTGCTTGGAATAAAGAAGTTGCTATCATTTACACCATGGGTGCTGGCGATCTGGATCAGACTGCCGAAAAATTTCTTTTCCGCAAAGAAGACGAAAGTATTTTAGCGAGTGCTTCGTTTAAAGAATTTCTTACACATGGTTGCGATTTGGGGATTTATGCCAACAACGAAGTCTTGAACAGCATGAACGAACAAATGGATCGCGATGTACAACAAATGCAACAAACATTGCAATCGGATGGGTATAGCGAAGCCTTGCTTTCCTTTGAAACCAACAGCATTGATTTACACATCAACAACCATCCGAAAACTGAACGTGCAGCGATTCTGCGCAAAGAGGGTCCTTCGGCGGCGCATTTGCAAGCCGTAAGTCAAAAACAAGCTATATTTTATTTGGGACTTGCTGTCAATATTTCTGGATTAATTCAGTTGCTCGATCAATCGCCTGAAACCAAGCAATCGCTCGACGAAATGCAGCAAGAGCTTGGCATTTCGCGCGAAGAGATGAAACAACAATTTACGGGCGATATTTCCATGACGTTTTCGGACTATAAAAATCTTTATACCGAAGATCCAAACATCCAAAAAGATATGGATGAGATGGCGAAAATTTATGAAGGCTTTAACGAGCGTTTTTCTGAAGCCGGATCGCAAGAGGAGTATGAATTCAAACGCGAAATGGTTGCGCCCGTTTTGGTTTTAAATATCGGTTTAAAAGACATGGCCAAAACACAAGCCTTACTCGAAAAAATTGGACTGAAAAAAGACGGCGATGCGTGGGTTGCGCCTGGACGTGGAAATTATGTTTACTCGGCAATCAAAAACAACCATTTGGTCATTACCAATGATTATCCATTGGCGCAAACTGTTGGTAAAACAGGTGTTCTGGGCGCAAAATTGCCACAACCGATTGGCGATAATGCTGGCAAAAAACCAATCTGTGGTTTCTTTGATTTAACAAGCGCACATTATCCAAAGTTGTTTATCGATGAAATTGGGGAAACGATGGGCGAAGTTCCGTCCAAACTTTTTCTCGAATACATGCGTTTGTTTCAACACATCACGATGGAGGGCGAAGGAAATAATTTCCGCTTGCAAATCAATCTTATTTCAGGCGAACACAACAGTTTGTTTCGTCTCATTAAGCAAGCAGATGAAGTGTATGTCAATTAAGAGCCTGAAACGGTCATGCAACTAAATTTTCGAAACGTTTTACCCATTCCGCTCGCTGATACACCACTTCCTCCAGGAAGTTTGTGGAAAAGCGATACCTCTTTTGAATCGCAAGCGCGTTGTTTGGTGCAGGCACCTTCTGGAACAGGTAAAACAACCATCATTTCGCTGCTTTACGGCTTGCGCGCAGATTACGAGGGGCAATTGCTTTTCGACAATCAAGACACGCGTATGTTTTCGGTTGATCAATGGACGGAAATCAGAAAGCAGAAATTAGCCATTGTATTTCAAGATTTGCGTTTATTTCCGCAGCTCACCGCTTTGGAAAATATTCAGTTGAAAAACGAATTGACGAAAACATTGAACGAAGGACGTATTCGCGAAATGGCAGAACAATTGGGCATTGCACATAAATTGGAGGCGCCTTGCGGAAAACTTTCGTTGGGGCAACAACAACGCATTGCCATCATTCGCGCCTTGGCGCAACCGTTTGAATTGATTTTATTGGATGAACCGTTTAGCCATCTCGACGAAGCCAATATTCGAAAAGCGGCTGAACTCATCATGCAGTCGTGTACCGCCAATGGCGCGGGTTTGCTGCTTACTAGCTTGGGCGGAAATACGCATTTTGATTTTACACAACATTTAACGATTTGATCGCTTAACCACCATGATTCGCCGACTGCTACTTCAACATCAACGACTTTGGCTGCTTACGATTGCGGTACTGGGAGCTTTGTTTGGTCTGTTACTTTTATTGGGTGCTTTGCAATTGTATTTCGACTTTCGTTCGGTATTGACGGGGCGTTCTGATCTTTCGCAAGCGCAGTACATTGTGGTAAACAAAGAAGTGAGTACCATGAATACCTTTCTCGGACAAAAAGGGTTTTCGACTACAGAAATTGCGGAACTAAAAGCGGTGAAAGGCATTCGCGATGTGGGTGCGCTTACAGGTTGTCGCTTCGATGTCAATGTAACGATGGGTGGCGGCGCGATTGAAGGTGTGCCGGGTATGTATTCCGATTTCTTTTTTGAGGCGGCTCCTGAAGCGTTTCTCGATGTTCAATCTGATCGCTGGCGTTGGCAAGAAGGCGATTCAGTGGTGCCGTTGATTGTTCCCAAAGATTTTTTACGCTTGTACAATTTTGTTTACGCGCCATCGCAAGGCTTGCCGCAGGTTACCGAAGAAATGTTGATGCTTGTTCCGTTCAACATTGTAATAAAAAGTAAGAACGGAAATGTCTTGTATAAAGGTCGTTTGGCTGGATTTTCGGAGCGCATCAATTCCATCCTCGCCCCGAAAAATTTTGTCGATTGGTCGAACGAAAACTATGGCCCTGCGGTTACCGCTGCCAATGAAGTAAAATTTTTACCGAGTCGTATCATTCTGCAATGCGATGATGCGTCTTCGCCTGAACTGGCTGAGTTCATGAGCGAAAAAGGGTATCAAACCAATTCCGAAAATTTAAAAAACAGCCGTCTCAGCAGTTTGTTGCGCGTAATCATGAATGTGTGCGTGGGCATTGGCGGATTAATTATCGTGTTGGCCTTGCTCATCTTTTTGCTTTACACCCAATTATTGATCAGTCGTTCTTCGTACGAATTGCAAACGCTCATCCGCATTGGTTACAATCCGAAAATGCTTACCGCGCGTTACATGCGGTATTACGGCCTTATTTACTTAGGCATTTTGATCGTTGTGGTGGCGGTACTTTGGATTGGAAAATCACTTTTTGCAGGGTTTATGGACGAGAAGGGATTTCCGGTGCCGGATGGCGTGAGTATGCCCGTCGTGCTGCTTGGCGTTGGGTTCATGGTGTTGTTTTTAGTCGTCAATTTCTTTACGGTTTGGCTTGGCTTGCGAAAACTGGCCATGCCGCGCTAATTTTATGCTGATTTTGTGAAAAAAGCAGTCATTTACGGCTCAATTTTTGCTGAATGTCAATTACCTCGTATTTTTGAATCAGGCAAACTTCTTATGAAAAAAATTGTTACGCTTCTATTCCTTCTTGCAGCGTTTATGCTCAACGCGCAAGCTCCAGCCAAAACCAATGGCAATACAGGAGTGGTAAAACCGAAACCCAAAACGGTTGCTTACCCGATGGAACTTCGTGTAAAAATCAAAGGCATTACGGGCAAATGTTTATTGGCCAATTATTATGGCGATAAACAATTTGTTCAAGATACCGCCGAAGTGGATGCTAACGGATGGATGGTTTTTCGCGATACTGTTCTCAAACCAAATGGCATTTACATGGTTGTTACACCGAGCAAAAAATTCATGGAAGTGGTTTTGGATAAGGAACAAAAATTCTCGATGGAAACCGATTCTACTGATTTTGTGGCCAACATGAAAGTAACCGGATCGAAAGAAAACCAATATTTCTACGAATACTTGGGTTTTCTCAACGTCAGACAAAAAGAAATGCAGCCATTTCAAGATGGTTACAAGCGTGCGAAAGAGTTGAATCAAAAAGACTCGATGGAGTATTTCCAGAAAAAATCGCACGCAGTTGATAGTGTTGTGAAAGCTTACAAGCGCAATTATGCTTATACCAAACATCCCGAAACCTTCATGGCCAAAGTCATGAAAGCCATGGAAGAACCCGAATCGATTCCGTACGACAAGTTTCCGAAAAAAGAAGATGGCAGCATTGACTCGGCGTACAACTACAAAAATTTCCGCGCGCATTACTGGGACAATTTCGATCATACCGACGATGGCATGGTACGCACACCCGTTTTTCATAACAAACTGAAATACTATTTAGAAAAACTCACGCCACAACATCCCGATTCGATCATGGTGGCTTGTGATTTTTTAATTGAACAAGCGCGTCCTTCAAAAGAACAATTTAAATACACGGTTTACTATTGCACCTACACGTATGAAATGTCGAACATCATGGGATTTGATGCCATCTTCGTTCACATTGTGAATAAATACTACAAGACCAATCAAGCGTTTTGGGTGAGCGAAACGCAGAAAACAAAAATTGTCAATCGCGCAGATCAATTGAGTTATACCTTGCTTGGAAAATCGGCGGTGAATTTGAATTTGATGGATACCTTGGGCCGTGTGCGGCCACTTCAAGATGTAAAAGCCGCCTACACACTTGTTATCTTTTGGGATCCTACGTGCGGGCATTGCATCAAAGAAATTCCGGTGCTCAAAGCGTATTACGATTCCTTACACAAAGCGGGTATTTCGTTTGAAGTGTATGCCGTTTATTCGGAACAAGATTATGCCGGATGGAAAGCGTACATTAAAAAGAACAATTTAACTTGGCTCAATGTGCGCGCAAAAGATGCGCAGGAATTGGCTACCGCAAAATATTATTACGATGTACGCAGCACACCAACTATGGTTTTGCTCGATGGTCAGAAAAAAGTTTTTGCGAAACGTTTGGATGCGCACAAAGCGGGAGAATTCCTAAACAAACGCATCGAACAAGACAAGGAAAAAGCACAAAAACCGAATTAACACATACGAAAACAAACGTTCATTGCGTTTTTTAATCATGATGCCTTTACTTCGTTTCTTCTTCGTATTGACACTTTTGGTTGTTGGTCTAAGCGCTTGCCGCCGCAATCAAGGGGCATCCAATCCATACAAAGACGCACGCAAACATCCAAGCGATCAAATTGCGAAAGAGCATGCGCGCGGGTCTAAAAAAGCGCATAAAATTTTCCTGAAAACACAGAAGAAGAATAAGAAGAAGTTGGGGTATTGAGGGGTGGCGTTTATGGACGCATTACGGTTATAGATTCCAAGCTCCAAGTTCCAAAGAGTGGCGGTTATGATTGTAAGCGATTTTCTTCCCCCCTTTCTCAAACTAGAAATTAGATATTTTTTCCCGTGTTACTTGCGCTTATTTGGAAATTGGCGAATTAATACCTTGGAGATTTGGTGCTGATCCCGAGGCTTAGGGACGGCATTGGAACTTGGGATTTGGTGCAGAAGCCTCGGCATTGGAACTTGGAGCTTGGAACTTGGAACTTGGAATTTGGAGCTTGAAACTTGGAACTTGGAACTTAATCCCTTAATTTTAACCATGACCGACTTTTCAAATTTCGAAGCATTGGATATACGCGTTGGAACAATTCTGGAAGCATTTGAATTTCCCGAAGCGCGTAAGCCAGCATACAAACTCAAAATCGATTTTGGTGTACTTGGTATTTTACAATCGTCGGCCCAAATCACACAGCTATACCCTTTAGAATCGTTGATTGGGAAACAAATCATTGCCGTAGTTAATTTTCCACCGCGACAAATTGGACCATTTCTTTCGCAAGTATTGGTATTGGGAATTTATGCCGGAGATCAGGGCGAAGTTGTGTTGTTGCAACCAGAACGTGCGGTAAGCAACGGATCAAAAATTGGTTAACGTATTTTTGCTGAAGGAAAGCGCGATACCGGTAAGGTTTGTTTAGGCCAGTATGCGCGCATGAAATCAATTTCTAGTTGTACGCTGCTTGAATGGCAACGTGGTCCAAAAGAATCGGCTCGGCGCAGACAGGCGTACCACAGAGCCGCAGGCGTATTTTCGGGAAGCGGTTTGCCCCAACACAGTTGTGCATAACGTCCGTATTTTCCTGACTCGCGCAGATGGCTGTCGTTATTTTTCAACCAAGCATCGAGCAACAAGAGGTATTGAATTTCAGTCAACCAATTGTTTTGAATGGTTGGTGTAGCATGATGCCACGCCTGAATCATACTTTCATTGCACAAAATATAGGTGCGCAAAACCGAGCGGTGTTTTTTCCTTTTTTGTTTTGATCGTGCGGTCGCAGAAGCGACATCAACTACGTTGAAATCGGTGCGAATCGGTTCGGTAAGTTCATCTTCAAAATAGACCGCAGCAATGTGGTGTTTACGTTTCTCAATTTCTGTTAGCGGAAGAATGCGCCCAGCGGCATCAACCACTTCAAATTGCGTTTTGGTGTGTGGGAGAAAGTTGACGATTAAAGCACTATCCGCCAATTCCACACGAATCAATTGCGAAGGCGTTTCGCTTCCTGTTTCGGTTAAGCAAGCCCATGAAACGGGCCAGGCATCGCGTTTACGGGCATAATCAGCGCCACGCAAAATTTCTGCTATCGGATTTTTTCTGATTTTTTTATCGCGCAGTCGCAAATCGTAATGACCCGTAATGGCATTGATGGGCAAGGCTTGTGTGAGCAAGGCATCTTGATCGATACAGGATTTCAGGCTGGTTTCATCCATCCACAAATACAGCGTGCGGCAATGCGTTTGCGTACGCGAAACAGCGCGTTTTTGCAACCAGAATTGCAAAACAGAATCAACTTGTTTGTTGGAGGTGTCGCTTGGGCGTGCGGGAGCGTGCGGCGTGGCGCGGGAGGGTTGCATTTCCGAAATCCAGCAAACCATGAAGAGGCCAACCAGCAAGCAGAAACGCAACATCATATTCATGACCGCATTTATTTTTTACGCATGAGCACCGTAACGGGCACGCCTGTAAGCGGGAAATTTTCGCGCAGTTTATTTTCCAGAAAACGTTTGTACGAATCGCTCACATACTGCGGCAGGTTGCAGAAAAAGGCAAACATCGGCGTTTGCGAATGCAATTGCTGCACGTATTTGATGCGCACATATTTTCCTTTGAGCGCTGGCGGTGGTGTATGCTCGATGATCGGCAACATCACATCGTTGAGTTTCGATGTACTGATGCGTTGCTTGCGGTTGTGGTGAACCGCCATGCCTTCTTCGAGTGCTTTCAACACACGCTGCTTCGTTTTGGCCGAAACAAAAAGAATCGGCACATCGCGGAACGGTGCAATTTTATTGCGGATTTTTTCTTCAAACTCAACCGTCGATTTGTTGGTCTTCTCTACCAAATCCCATTTATTGACGAGAATAATCAAGCCTTTGTGGTTGGTTTGCGCCAAGTGCAAAATACTCATGTCTTGCGCGTCGAAGCCAATGGTTGCATCGATCATCAAAAAACACACATCGCATTCTTCGATGGTACGCACTGCGCGCATGACGGAATAAAATTCCAAATCTTCGCTGACTTTACTTTTCTTGCGCAAACCAGCCGTATCAACCAAAATCATATCGTGGCCGAAACTTTGGAAACGCGTATGAATGGAATCGCGGGTGGTTCCGGCAATATCGGTTACAATTTGACGGTCTTCGCCAAGCAAGGCATTGAGCAAAGACGATTTGCCCACATTCGGGCGACCAACAATTGCAAAGCGCGGAACATTTTCATCTGATTCTGGTTCATCTGGACCGAGGTTGGCGGTAATTTCGTCGAGCAATTCGCCGGTACCGCTTCCGTTCACGGCAGAAATGCCAAAGGGTTCGCCCAAGCCGTAGCTATAAAACTCCGCGGTCATGGTTTGGCGCAGGGCCGTATCCACTTTATTGGCAACCAAAATGGCTTTTTTACCACTTCGGCGAATGAGTTGTGCCACTTCTTCGTCGAGCGGCGTGCTACCTTCAAACGCATCCACCACAAAGAGAATAATGGTTGCTTCATCCACAGCGAGATTGACCTGGCGGCGGATTTCACTTTCAAATGTATCGTCAGACCCAACAGCCCATCCACCCGTATCAATGATCGAAAAAATACGTCCGTTCCATTCCGCTTTGCCGTAGTGGCGGTCGCGGGTAACGCCAGAAACCTCGTCAACAATAGCCTGACGTGTTCCGGTAAGACGGTTAAAAAGCGTTGATTTACCCACATTGGGGCGACCAACAATTGCAATAATATTCGGCATGGCGCAAAAGTACGACATATTTGCCCTCAGATAGCCATAAGCGAGGATTGTGAGTTGGTGAATTGTAAGTTGGTGAATTGATGAGTTCGTGAGTTCGTGAGTTGGAGAGTTGGAGAATCGCTCATTCACTCATTCGCCAATTCACCAATTCATCAATTCTCATGTCTAGCGTGGGCAGAGCGCGTGGTCTTACCGAATATCTTTCAATAGCAAGTTTCGCATTGTTTCGCCGCTGAGGTAGCTTTTGGCCCAATAGGTCAATTCGGAACTTCCGGGCAGGCCGGCAGACGTTTTTCCTTCTACGGCAAGCACAAGTTGATCGTTGAATTTTTGCATGAGTTTCTTTTTCTCTACGCCATCGGCCAGCAAGAGTTTTCCGAAAAACTTCACTACGGTTGATTCGTAGGCAAACCAGGCTTTGCGTTTGCGTAAGAACCGTTCTACGTTGATGAGTTCGTATTCCAACAAATCGTGTTTGTTCAATTCATACCACAAAACCAAACGCAGCATGCGCGCAGTGTGTTGCAAATCTTGTCGGTGTTCTGTTTTTTCTTGTTTGATGATGCGCTCAATCCAATGCAAGGCTTTTTTCCAATCGTTGAGCAAGAAATACGACATCCCGATATTGTGGCAAAACGCAATCTCGCGGGCCTTGTTGACTTTGGTTTTGTAACGCACCAATCCGGTTTCAATTTCTTCGACAAGCGTGTTGAGGTTGTCGAAGCCGTCGGTGTTCATGAGGTGGAGGAGTTTCATGAAAAAGACGTTTTGGAATTGTTCGGCTTCTTCTTCGGCGGTTTTACAGACTAGTTTTTCTATTCTATGAATGCCACTCAACATCGAAACAAAATCGCCAGATGAATGCGAAGTGCTAACATAATTTGATAATAGTTTATTGAATTCAATTCCATCATCAGCTATGCGTTCAGGATATTTTTCCCAATCTTGAATCAGTTTCGCATAGTGATCTCTTGCTTTTGCAAATTCTTTGTTACGAATAGCGAGAGCTGCTTTCCCCATAAGCAGATGATGTCGAATAATTAAACAATCGCCCTCCTCTATTTCGATACTCATGCTTTCTCTGATCGTCGCAATAGCTTGCGTTTCATCTTTGGTGTAATACTGCCGCAATCCTAAAAAAGAAAAATTGCGAAACTGTTCTGCACGTACAAATCGGTTATTTTGTTCTACGGCAAAAGCAATGCGTTCTTGATTTGCTTTTAGCGACGCAATCATTCCAGTTTGACTATGCGCCAAGAGTACCGATTCTTTCAAGAGTAAGAGATCGATTAGAACCAAGAGTCGATCAAAACGTTCTGCAAAAACAATGGCTTTATCCAGTTGCTCTTTACTTTCCACATACAAGCGTCGTTCGAGCAAGAGGTTTGCGTTTTGACGCATTTCAGCCAATTGGAGATCAATTGAACTTGCGGTTTGATATACTTTGAGGTAATGTAAAATTCGTTCCCACAAATAATTGCTATCAACCAACGAAAATTTTTCGGCTTTTTCTGCCGACTTCATCGCAGCAATGTATTTTGATGAACGCTGTTTCGGAATGCTGGTCAATGCTTGCAAATGAAGCGTAACATAGCGTTTTTCAGAGGCGGAAAGCGATTGAATTAATCCAACCAAATTTTTTCGCCAAGTCCATTGGGGTTGATCCATAAATACAAGCAATAATTTACCGAAATATAGGCATTTTCTAGAATAAGCAGCTTTTGCGAATTAGTATAAATCACTAGATGTCAACACATTGAAATAAAAAACAAAATTATCGGAACTAAAAAAACGCCCCCATAAATGTAAATTCTGTTTCGGTTAGATGTTGTTATTTAGCTGCTGAAACTAAAAAACTAAACAACATGAGCTACATCGTATTCTTTAAAGCCAATAGACAACTCGCCATCTATAACGGTGGTACAATTACTGAAGCATGGCTTCTACGAAAAACAAATCAAAATAATACACTTACAAATAAGTTTATAAAACTTTATATCGATAGTAGTGGAATATTAAAAGCAGAGACTGCGGTTGATGATAGTGGCGTTGAATTAACAAGTCCTCCCATTAATCCGTATTATGAAACATCCATAATTATCAACATGGGAGATAATAAACTAGGCGATATTTGGACTGATGATAATTGTCTTATTGTTGGAACTGGCGATATTCGAAATCTTAGTGGTGGTGATATCGCTACGCTTCACAAATTTAAAATCGATAGCAATTATTCTGTCATACTATCTTCCGAAAGTGATCGATACATTAAACTGTATTATATGAAAAACAAGGCTGGGGCATACACAACTGTAACAATTCCATCTAGTATTATTAAAAATGGTAAATAAGATGCATACAGCAATATATTCAGCGGTTGGGATGATCAAAAAAATACTGATCATCACAACCGAAAAGTGTAATCAAGGCAACGAAAAATTTTTTTTTCGCCCTTACAAGAAGATGGCAAAATCTTTCAATAAAAACTTGAATGCCAGAACGATTAAGTTATCAATTTTTTTTCAATGCGAGAATGGACATACAATCGAAGATATAGATCAGTTAAAAATTAACTACGCACAAGACTTCATAGAACCTGTACTTCTATTACCAGTTGAAGGCGATAACAATAAAGCCATGCCAAGTTGGACACAAGATTTTTTACATATCAATCCTAATAATTTTTTATGTCTGCCCAATCTCCCAGAATCATTATTAAATGGATTACGTGAAAATTTAAATCTAGAAAATAAAATAGAATTTGGCAATATATTCTCAGGCGCAGGAAATATTATACGTGGAAATTGTATTACAGGCGATTATTTAATTATTGGGAAACTAGAATTGCCATACAACATCGACGATATTGCAAAAAAATGTGGTGTGTTAAAAGAACGAATTATGATTTTTGAAATTGAAGGCTTGAATGCTAACTCAAAACTATTTTATCACCTTGATATGTTTATGTGTTTGCTTGGTGATACAGGTGATGGCAAACAGACAATTTTGATTGCAGATCCTGAAGGCAAAATTAATATACCAGAAGATAATGTAGTAAGCGATGTAAAAAAAGAACTTTTGATCTGGGGACGAAAAATTGGTATTCAATTTAAATTTATAGATATTCCAACAATTTTCATACGTGATACAAATGGAATACATGCAGAAACAATTTCGTATTTAAATGCCATCGTTGAAAATTATCACGAATGTGACAATCATCATTTGAATATCTTTTTGCCCAGTTATTCGTTTGAAGAAAAATATGAATTCGAGAAACAATTTAAGCGAATAATTTCAAGTGTAGATGGAGTAGATCGAAATCGGGCTTTTGAGAAAGCTGTTTTTTTTGAAAACGATCAGTTAAAAAAAATCCTATTGGCAGAAATACCTCATCTACAACTTCATTTTATAGATTACAATTTTCGTGGTATGACACACCTTTTAGCTTCCCTCCATTGCCTCACCAAAGTAGTCGAACGCGACCTCATTGATTAACTAACCACTAAAAACCATACACCATGAAAAACCGACGAATACTCCTCGTCTTGGCCGCGCTTTGGCTAAATGTTTCCGCATTTTCTCAAAGCTTACTCCTTTATGAAGATAATAAAATGCGGATGGAAAACAAAGCTGATAATACCGAAAATACAAATACAAATTTTCTATTTACATCATTTGGTTCGGGTATTAACATAAACTTTCAAGAGGATAAAACCTCTACACAATTTGATCTCTCGGCAAATACGATTGATTACGAAATTGATTTACGCTCTAAACCAGATAAGAAAACAGACAGTTTAATTGGTAACAGACTTCTATTCACGCTCATCAACCGAGCCGCAATTAGTTCTGATACGATTTTCTACAATCCTATAAATTATCTCGGCACTAGAAATGGTTCTCCATTTACTGGACGGCTAAGTTGGAATTGCCGATTAGGTAAAGAATACGAAGATGTTAGAAATAGATTTCGTATATCTGCTGATGCTCGCTATATACCATACTTGGATTATGAAAATAAACGCAGTAGAGGACTTTCTTCAACATTCACAGCAAGTTTTATCTTTCAAAGAAAAGCATCCGTTATCGACAAAGAAAGTAACGGCCTATTTTATTTTGAGCCATCATTTTTTATTGCATTGAATGATAAAAAAATTAATGCTACAATTTTTAAAGAACGTGAAAAATATCCTTATTTACTTGGTGCAGAACTTTTCATGGGATTCATTGGAAAAAAATTACAAGAAAACGATTTTGGTATTAAAGCAAAATGGTATTGGCAAGGCATAAATGGCCCAAATCTCCAGTTCGGATTTTCCTTCAGCCCAACGCGTAACTAAAATCCCTCCACCTCCGGCTGCCGATACTTCCAAAATTTCTGCATCGCTTTAATTTCTATCGGCCAGCCATACATGCTTGTTTTGTAACGCAAGGCTGATACATTTTTCATCAGCTTGCGTTGCAAGGGCGTGAGGCGGATGTCGGAAACGGTGGGGTAATAACCATTCAACACCGTTTCGAAATTGCGGATTTTGTCAACCATTTCGGCGGTGAGCCAAGGTGTGAGTGGATTTTTACGCAAATCGAACTTTTCCCATGCCGGGCTAATCCAGTCCTCCAATTTTTCTGGAAAACGAAATCCAGAATCCAATACTTTTTGGTACATCTCCGAACCTTCTGTTGGAACGGGACTATAGACATAAATAATAATTTCGGTATCGGGATTGACTGCTTTTACTTTGCGGATGAAAGCCATGTCTTCGTCAATCTGCTTCATCACTTGCTCCGGCGTATCGGCGGGTGTTCCGAGCACAAACGAATATTCAGGAATGATGTCGAATTTGCGGAGGCGTTCGGCAAATTTCAAAATTTGTGCACCCGTTTGTGTGCCGCCTTTGTCCATTTTTTTCAACACTTCATCGTTGCCTGTTTCTGCGCCAAAGAAAATCATCTTGCATCCCGCCGCACGCATCAACGCTAAGGATTCGTCTTTGTACTTATCCAACGTGTCAATCCGCCCCTCGCCCCACCAAATCATATTTTCTTTTTGAATCAGTTTCGAAAATTCGACCGTTCGTTTTTCCGACACAAAGAAATTATTGTCGTGAAATTCAATCGCATTTCCGCCATGCTGTTCTTTCAACCACACAATATCGCGGTAAATCAACTCAGCCGATTTGCCTTTCCAACGCGCATTATAAATAGGTACAACCGCACAAAACGAACACGTAAACGGACAACCAAAACTCGAATGGTACGCAATGGTTTTGGTGCCTAAATACGTTTTACCCAAATACCGTTTGAGCGGATAAAACGCATCCAATTTGGTATATGGAATTTGCGGCAACGAATCTTGATCGTACAATTCGTCTTTACGCGTCTTGATGGCTTTGCCGTCTTGTTTAAAAATCAAATTTGGAATGCTAGACCAATCGGTGATGCCTTGCTCCCACGCATCGATCAACGCCGGAAAACATTTATCGCCAGGACCATAAACGATCACATCAACAAAATCGGAATCGAGGCACGTTTTCCATTGATTGGAAGCAAAATAACCGCCCCAAATGATGCGGATGTGCGGAAATTTTTCGCGTACCGCTTTCGAGATTGGAATGGCCTGACGCAGTTGTGGCCCCGGCATCACCGTTACCGCGAAATAACGGTAAGCACCCGTTGCCAAAAGATCAAAAATTTTTGTTGCCGGATCAGTTTCTAAATTTCCATCCACCAAATTCCACGCGTAGCGGCCTTCGACAGCAGCGGCAACGGCAAGAATGGAATTGGGAATACGCGGTTTGGTACTTGCCGCGCGTGGATTGAAAAATAAAATTTTCGACATACGTTTTACAAAAATACGTGTTTATGCCTTGCGTAAATTTCCTGTGTGCAAATCATTCGCTTGAAAATGATGGATTGTCTTTCACATTTGGTGTTTTATGCTAAAACAAGTCTTTTCTCCTAAGTCTTCGAGAATACTATCCCTCAGTTCACCGCACAAGGAAATATTAACCGCAAGGAAACTCAAAGAGCGCGAAGGGAAATTAACCGCGAAGAGCGCAAAGCAGGCGCAAAGAACGCGAAGAAAAGTCAACCGCGAAGAGCGCAAAGTAGGCGCAAAGAACGCAAAGGAAAAGTAACTACAAAGCACGTCGCTAGTATCTGCGGGGAGACGTCCACGGAAGGTGCGAAGTTGTTCTAAAAAGAGGCTAACAAGCATAACCGTCAGGCCTCTTTTTAGGACAATTTGGTTTCCGTGGTGCCTTTTCTTTGTTACTTTCTTTGGGCAAACAAAGAAAGTAAAGAACAACTTCCTTTTCAGCACTCCAACCGTAAGCTCGCCGCAGGCGAATCGTATCAAGTACGTCGCTAGTATTTCAAAAAGAAAAAATTTGCATACCCCTATCCCTAAACCGGATCAACATCACAAACAATCCGCACTTTCTTAAAATCAGGATTTGCGCGAAACGCGATCAACTCCGCAGCAATCAATTTCCGCGCTTGCGCAATACTACTTTCACGCTCAATTTTAAACAAGACATTCATCAAAAACTCATCCCGCACCTTCCCTACTGGCGGAGCTTCCGGCCCAAGCACACGTGTTCCAAAATGTTTACGCAAAGCCTCCGTAAAATTGCGCGAAGCATAATTCAGCAAATCCACATCTTTACATTTGATCGTAAAACGAATCATCCGATGAAACGGCGGATAGCGAAACAAACGACGCTCGGTAATTTCATTGGCGTACAATTGATCAAACGCATTCTCGCGCACAATGCGAATCACGGCATGTTCGGGCTGCGCTGTTTGTACAACGACCAAGCCTTGCTTCCCGCGCCGCCCCGCGCGCCCCGACACTTGCGCCAACAACTGATACCCGCGCTCCGCCGCACGAAAATCGGGATAACTAAATAAACTATCTGCCATCAACACCCCCACCAAAGCCACGTGTGCAAAATCCAAGCCCTTCGTTACCATTTGTGTGCCTACGAGAATATCAATTTTGCGGTTTTCAAAATCGGAGATGAGTTGTTGCATGCTGTTTTTTCCCCGCGTCGTATCTAAATCCATCCGCGCAATTTTTGCTGACGGGAAAATTAAGGACAACTCCTCCTCCACTTTCTCTGTTCCAAAACCACGCATCAACAAATCGGTACTGCCACATGCTTCGCATTGCGATGGCGGCGGAGTTGTCCAACCGCAATAATGACAACGCAATTGATTGATGTGTTTGTGAAACGTCAAACTCACATCGCAGCGAATGCAATTGGGCACATGTCCACACGTGGCGCATTGCAAGGCTGGCGCGAAGCCACGCCGATTTTGAAATAAAATTATTTGTTCTCCATTTTTCAAAACCGTTTCCATCTGTTCGATGAGTGGTGTTGAAAAATGACTTTGCATGCGTTTCTTTTTTGCTTCCTCTTTGATGTCAACAATCAACATTTCGGGAAGCACTGCACCGCCATAACGTTCGGTAAGTAAGGCCAAGCCATACCGACCAGATTGCGCATGGTGATACGTTTCTACCGAAGGCGTTGCCGAACCTAAAACCGTTTTTGCTTTGTACCGATGCGCCAAGACCAACGCCGAATCGCGCGCGCTGTAACGCGGGGCCGGATCGTGTTGTTTGTACGAAGGATCGTGTTCTTCGTCAACAATAATTAACCCCAAATCGTGAAACGGCAAAAACAAGGCTGAACGTGCACCAATAATAATTTGTGGGCCGCCTTGCTTTACTTTTTTCCAAACTTCTACACGCTCATGTTCATTGAATCGTGAATGATAGACAAACACTTTTTCGCCAAAATGTTTTTGCAAACGACCAATCAACTGCGTGGTCAATGCAATTTCGGGAAGGAGAAATAAAGTCTGTTTATTTTCTTTCAGAAATTCGTGAATCAATCGAATATACACTTCTGTTTTACCGCCTGAAGTAACCCCATGCAACAAAACCGTATCAAGCGTTTCAAACTGCTTTTGAATCGTATGCAAAGCATCTTCTTGGTGCGGACTCAAAATCACATCGGCAGCAGTAGCAGCGGTTGATTTGAGGCGCGACACTTCTATTTCCTCCGCAATTAAAATTTCTTTTTTGATGAGTGCATTGATGCCTGAAGCATCGCCTTTGCAAGCTTCTACCAACACCGATTTGCGTACGGGTTGAATTTCTTTTGTTGGAAAACCCGAAACCTGCACAAAGGCCATCAACGCGGCCAATTGCTTGAAGGCTTTTTTTTCCAACTTATCAAAAAGTGCGCGTAGTTTTTCTTCGTCGCGATAAACCTCAGCAAGTGAAAGCAAGGTTTCTAGTCGCGGCTTGTAACGCTCCTGCATTTCTTCAAATGTGAGCACAACACCCGCATCAATCAGTTTACGAATAACCGGATAAACGACTTTGCGGTCGAGAATCTCTCCCGCTTCTTCGAGCGAGATATTTTGACGCACATCCAACGCATCGCACAACAAAAAACAATCGTCGTTTAATTCGCTCCGGTCGCCGGAATATGATGGATTGAGAATCACGCGTGTTTCGCTGGTAAGACGCAATCCCGTTGGCAGTGCCGCGATCATTACTTCGCCAATATGACAGAGGTAATAATCGCACATCCAATCCCAAAAGCCAAGTTGATTTTCGCCAACAACAGGTTCAGTATCGAGAATGGTATCAATGTATTTTGCGGTGTAACGCGGTGCGGTTGTATGGATTTTGCGCACCAATGCGGCATACAATTTACTTTTCCCAAACTGCACAACCACACGCATACCCGGCTGCAATTCGTCCTGCATCGTTTGTGGAATACGATACGTGAAAAAATTGGGCAAGGCCAAGGGCAAAATTACATCCGCAAATAAATCAACGCGTTCGGGCATAGGTGCAAAGATAATCTCAAAGCGGGTGTTTGCTATCGCAGAGCAGTAGGTAAAATTATCAACTGATTGGTTTCGTTTCAGCCTATAAATGTGGGCAGGCTGTTGTGGTAGGCTTCACTTTTGTATATTAGCCTAAATAAAAAGCCTCACCATGAAAAAAACAACTACACATTCCCTTCTTTTTACGTTTGCACTGCTTTCGCTTTTGTCGCTGAAACCAGCTTATGCGCAAGTTGCAACGCTTTATACATTTAGTCAAGATACCATTCCCTACACACGCATTACAGGAGGAACAGTACTGGCAAACGGAACCGAAGACGATCAAGCATACACCAATAACCCTATTGGTTTTACGTTTACATACAACAATACGGCTTATACGAGTTTTGGTGTTTGTCCGAATGGATTTATTATTTTGGGGAATGGAAATCTCGCTACGAGTTATGCGGCCATTAGCTCTTCAGGAAACGGCAATTTAGTCTCGGCTTTCTGCGCCGATTTGCAATTGGGTTATCGCTTTGTCGGCTCGGCAACCAACATGAGCAATACGTTGACCGTTACGGGTGCTACGACAGGCATTTTTGTGGGTGCGAAAATTACGGGGGCGGGTATTCCAAGTAACACAACCGTGGTTAGCATTAGTGGTCAAAACATTACCCTGAGTCAGAATGCAACTCAAACAACAAGTGCATTAAATTATACCGCTGGAGGAGAATTGCGTTACGAGACCATCGGAAATGCACCCAATCGAATTTGTGTTATTCAATGGAATAGCCTCATGAAATTTGCCGGAATTGGTGATGGTGATTGTTTCAATTTTCAGATTCGTTTGTACGAAACTTCAAACAAAATTGAAACGACGTATGATATTATAACGGTTAATGAAAATCAACAGTCGTTTCAGGTTGGTCTGCGTGGAACAACGACTGCCGATTATCATTCACGCCAAACAACCAACAACTGGCAAGCAACGACTGCTACTTCCAGCTCAAACGGTGTTTGTATTTTAAACGTACAATCTGTTCCAATTTCTGGTCTCACTTATATTTGGACCAATGGCAATGTTGGTGTGCAGGAAACAACAGCAGGAAATTTTACACTTTTCCCTAATCCTTGTCAGCACGTTTGCCAAATTGTATTCGAAAAACAAACGGATGTATCTGCTGTAGAAATTTTTTCTGTAACTGGCCAATTGGTATATCAGGAAAACATCTCCGTAACAAGCCATCAACTAACGATTGATTTAAACGCTTATGCTTCGGGCATTTATTTTGTGCGAGTTACCACAGCAACAGGAACAAGCACCCAGCGATTACTTGTAAATTAAGAAACGCAAGGAAAGGCTGCGTTATTTCAGGCGCAGCCATTCCTCGCGCGTAATGCGGTAAACGAAAATATCCATCTCATTCCAAACCGTTTGTTTTTCTCGTTTCATGCCATTTCGTTCGGCAACAGCTTGTGAAGGGAAATTTTTCGGGTCAATAATTGAAATGATGGAATCGACACTTGTTGTTTGAAATCCATAATCGCGAAACAGTTTTGCCGCTTCTGTCGCATAACCTTTTCCACAATGCTTACGCAAAAACGAATAGCCAACTTCTAGTTCCAGAACATCATCAACTGTTTGCGCAAGCAAACCGCATTGCCCCAAAAATTCGTTGGTGTTTTTATCAAGCATCACTTGCAGTCCGTAACGTTTATCCGCATACCGTTGCAAAATTTTATCGATCCAAAGCTGCGCGCCTTCTGCTGGATTTGGTTTTATGAAAAGCGGAAAAAATTTCGCCGAGTCGGCATCTGCAAAAAAATCGGTCCAAACGGCTAAATCTTCCTGACGCAAGAAACGTGTTTTCATGCGTTCTGATTCTAGACCATCTTTGTAGATGTATGCTTTCATAAAATCTATTTTATCGGGCAAAAATAAGATTTCTTTTTTCGGTCAATGATAAATACGAATAAGCACACCAAGAAATTAGCGTTACTTGGACGAGTTGGAGAGCTGACTTTTTTTCACATTTCTCTGCGCAGACATGAGACCGAAGCCGCTGAATTTAAGTTTGGGATTTGAAATTTGGAATTTGAGATTTAGAATTTGTAATACTTACCTTTGCGTTGTGTCTATTCAAGTTTCCCTACAACATACATTTACAGGCCATGCCGGACCGATCTATACGCTTGCTAATGGCGTAGCCTCAGATCTGATTTTGAGTGGTAGTGGTGATCGCATTTTAGCAGCGTGGCATTTAGAAAATTTGGAACAAGAAAAATTTGCGGCGCAATTTCCTTCTCCAGTTTATTCCATGCTTGTTGTTCCTACACATAACGCGCTACTTGTTGGCACAGGTCTTGGAACATTGCATTGGATTGACTTAACGAAACGCGAAGAAATTCAAGCATTTGCCATACATAGCAGCACCATCTTTGCGCTTGTCTATTCACCTGCACACGATTTGTTGTTTTCCTCCGGCGCAGCAGGTGAACTTGTGTGTATGCGCCTGAGCGATAAACAACTTGTGTTGAAACAAAAATTATGTGCAGAAAAAGTGCGTGGCTTGGCTGTTCATCCCGATCAGTCGCGCTTGGCGGTGGCTTGCGGCGATGGAACCATACGCATCATCGAATTGCCTTCGTTGTGTCAAGTACATGCTTTCGCAGCCCATCGCTTATCGGCCAATTGTGTTTGCTGGCATCCACATGGCAATTATTTACTCAGCGGTGGACGCGATGCGCATTTGAATGTGTGGGATGGGTTGACGCTGCAACAAGTAAAATCTATTCCAGCACACAATTACGCGCTATACAGCATCGTCTTTCAACCCGAAGGAAAACTTTTTGCAACAGCAAGCCGCGATAAAACGGTCAAAATTTGGAATGCCGACACGGTTGATTTTTTACTGCGCATCAACAAAGAAAATTTTTCTGGACATACGCATTCTGTTAACACCCTTCACTGGCCTAACAAGGAACAACTGATTTCTGCTGGAGACGATCGCGCCATCCGTGTCTGGAAAATTTTGTCGTAAAGGCTTAAACCGGCTTACGCATTTTGATGCCGTAAACCAATGGGATTTTTCCGGCCAGTTTTTCAAAACGCCAGTACCCATCTAAATCTTGCACCATACCCGGAAAACAATTGTAGGGCGATCCATCCCATTCTTCAAACTGCTCCAAAACCAAACCCGCTTGAAGCAAGGCGTTCAGAATTTCGGAAAACGGATGATTCCAACCATATTCTTTTTGGGGAAGCAAATTGCCATCTGTTGAAGCATAACTTCCCGTTTGTTCCGAAACAATGGTCTCGCGGTTGAAATAGGAATAATGAATGTGCGAGTAGGTATCATCGAGCATCCACATCACGGGATGAAAATCAACGATGCAGAATGTTCCCCCCGCGCGCAAATGCCTCGCCACCACTTCGGCCCAAGGCTTTAAATCGGGCAACCAACCAATGGTGCCATACGAAGTGAAAACCACATCAAAACGTTCTGGCAAAAGCAAATCATACACATTGCAACATTCAAATCGCGCTTCGAGGCCCAATTCATCGCGCAAATTTTCTGCAGCAGCAATGGCCTCATCCGAAAAATCAACTCCTGTTACCCGTGCCCCTTCACGCGCAAACGAAAGCGTGTCTTGCCCAAAATGACATTGCAAATGCAAAATCGATTTTCCTGCAAAATCGCCAAGCATATCGCGTTCATACGCATTGAGTGAACTTGCTCCTTGCTTAAATGCTTCGAGGTTATAAAACTCCGATTTCAAGTGCGCATTCACTCGACTATTCCACAGCGCTTGATTGGCGGTAAATTCTTCGAGGTGTAAATGATCCATTTTTTTATTAAAATATTTTTTCCTTGTGTTTAATTCACAATCAAATGACGTGAACTTTTTGTATCGCCTTGCAAAACAGTAACCGTATAGAACCCTTTTGCAAGCCCTGAAATATCCAGTTGCAGAGCATTTCCAGATGTTCCATTTTGATTCATCTGCAAAACGGTTTCACCCAATACATTGCTAACAATAACTTGAACTGGCTCAGTTGATGCCGAACTGTATTGGATGTTTACAGTTTGCGAAGCAGGATTTGGAAACAAGTGAAAATCGTTTTGAGCAAATGTTGGTTGTGTTGTTCCCAAGGGATCTGTCAAATCAACTTCCCAAATACCACGTCCATAAGTTGCCGCTCGGAGTTTGCGTGTTGGGTAATAAATTCCCAAATCGGTAACCGAGGTGTATGGAAGTCCATTGCTGTATGCTTGCCATGTATTCGTCAATGTATCGCGTGTATATACGCCAGCATCTGTTCCCACATAAAGTAAGTTGGCGCTTCCGGTTTCTAGAATGCAGGTATTTACTGGCGAATTGGGAAGACCAGTTGAGATGTTTGTCCAACTCGTTCCACCATTGATAGAATGATACATTTTTGATGTTGCCGTATAGCCTCCACGTGAAATCCAAATTTCTTGTGGATTGGTTGGATGAATCACAATCGACGTGATGTCCATGGTTCCGGGAATTGTTACGGTTGACCAAGAACCACCGAGGTTAGTTGTTTTGTAAAGGTCATTTCCTTCCGACACAAAAATGGTATTTGGATCAGATGGCGCTACGGCAAGTTGATCGAGTGTTGCACCTGTTCCTGTGATATTGGAACTCAATTGTGTCCATGTTTGGCCGCGATCTGTTGTACGCCAAACATCATCGTATCCGACAACGAGTGTATTGCTATTTGACGGATCAATCATATACGGTGTAACCCAACTACCGCTTGGTAATCCGCCTGGAATGTTAGCACTAATTTCGTAATACACATCGTTTGTCCAACGATCTTGCGAACGGTATAATTTTCCATTGACGTACGTTGTATAAATCACATCGTCATCTGTCGGATCAATGGCTACTTCCATCGCATCGCCGCCATTAATAGCGCGCCACAAGCCATTGCTCATGCGTAAACGTCCGCCATTGTCTTGTGTGCCGCCCAACATCATCATCGGATCGAGTTGCGATACGGCAATTTTGTAAAACTGCGTAATGATCAATCCATTGGAAAGTTCAACCCAATTGGTCGAGGTTTCTGAATAGCTATAAACGCCACCATCGTTGCAGAAATACAAGACATCGGGATTGAGTGGATGTGCAGCAACATTGTGTTGATCGGCGTGAACTTCGTCGTAAGGTGGATTGTTGTACCAATAGGTAATCATGTTCCAGTTTGCACCACCATTGGTTGATTGGTAAACATAAACATAGCCGCAATAAATTTTATTCTGATCGGTTGGTGAAATGTAGAGGATAGCGGTTTCGGGACAATCGGAAACATAATTCAAGTTTGCGCCATAATTGGTTGAAACATAAAACGGTTTTGATCCTGAAGAACATTGTACTGCCAATTTTGCAGGATTGGCAGGTGTTACGGCCAATCGAATCCAATTGTAATTCATATTCAATGCAGAAAGTGTTGACCAGTTTACGCCACCGTCGGTAGAACGAAAGACTTCGCTCGATCCCCAATAATCATGCAAAGCGGCATACACATTCGAAGAATTTGGTTCCATTTCCACATCGGAATAATATCCTGCGCGCGCAACAGCCCAAGTTGCTCCACCATTGCTCGTTTTATACAAACCAGCACTCGTAGCCGCATAAATTATTTGCGGATTGTTTGGATCCATAACCATATTGGAGATAGCGTTGCCTTGTGTCAATTGCCAAGACAAACCAGTTGGTGCCCAAGTAGCGCCGCCATCGGTACTTTTATAAATTCCTAAACTTCTGTTCCACCAACCAATGTGATCGCCAACGGAGATATAAATTGTATTTGGATTGGATGGATCGACTAAGCAACTACCGACACTAACATAAGGCAAAGCATCTGTTAAAGGAGTCCATGTTTGGCCGCCGTCTGTTGTTTTCCAGAGACCGCCAATGGGTGCGCCTACATAAAATAAATTGGCATTGGTAGGATGAAAAGCAATGCACGTTGTACGTCCCATACCGTTGTAACCGCCAGTAGATGAAGTTTGCGAAATATTGGTCCAATTTCCGGCCATTTGCGAACGTTGGTTTTCGCGGGTGGCATCGTGCTCGGCTTTCAAGGCTTCGAGATCGGGGAAGTTTCCATTTTCATCGACACGCGATTGCCAATACCATTTCCAGCGTTGGTAAGCGCGGTACTCGTTATCTTCAAACGGAGGAGCAGGATGTTGAACTGCAACAGGGCCGTTTTGCTGTGGCGAAAAATAAGCTTCGGCCTTGGCACAAATCTGAAAGAAATTATCGTTAGGTGTAATACCGATCCGTTGTTGATAATCCTGTGCTAAAGCAGGAAAAGCAAACAAGCAGCAAATCAAAAGTTGAGCGATTTTTTTCATGTTTCGAAAGTAGCAAAAACAAAACAGCTTTTGTCAGCAAACGGTCAAAATACTTCTCGCTCAATTTTCATAAAAAATACGCTGCGTTGGTATTTCAAAACAAGGCATTGCTTAAGTTTGAACAAAATCGGTTTGTGAAAAAACTCATTCATGACATACGGGTGTATGCACGCGAAGAAGTGAACCTGTTGCACTTGGCCTTGTGCCTTGTTGCGATAACAGCTTCGCTATTTTGGGTGTATGGATCGGGGCCAAAATTTCACTTTACAGGTGCCGCAAGTGCCGATGGATTTCCTTTTCTCCGCAATGTGTTGGTATATGGCGCTGCTTTTCTCCTTCCGCTAGCCTTTTATTTCATCACCCAACAACATCGCGAAGCCATTCGTCAACCCGCTCTTTGGGGAATGGCCATTTTTGCTGTGCTTGTTTTTTCGTACAAAGTGTATTGCAACACACACAAAATTTGGATTCGCGAACACATGGATGGCAGCGAAGCTATTTTCTGGCAACGGGTTGTGGGCAATCTCGGTTCTTTTGTGTTGCTCGTTGTTCCTGTTTTCGTGTATTGGTTCTTGAATGATCGCAAGCAGCAAGCGTTTTATGGTTTATCGGCAAAAACGTTTGATGTAAAACCGTATTTGATCATTCTTGCCATCATGTTGCCCTTGGTCATTTTAGCTGCAACACAGGCCGATTTTTTAAAACAATATCCGAAAGTAAACAGTGTCTTGCGGCTAGCGAAAATTGAAGAAAACCGTTTTGGTTATGGCGCCTTGTTTGAATTGTCTTATGGATTAGATTTCATAGCTACTGAAATTTTCTTCCGTGGATTTTTAGTGCTGGCGTTTGCACAACGTATCGGGCGCGGAATCATTCTGCCGATGGCGGTTTTCTATGTGGCCATTCATTTTGGCAAACCGCTTGGTGAGTGCATCAGTTCTTTTTTTGGTGGAGCTTTGCTGGGCATTTTTGCCTACGAAACGCGTTCTATTTGGGGCGGTGTGCTGGTGCATCTGGGCATTGCTTGGATGATGGAATTGATTGGAGGACTGATGCGATGAATTTTTTTGAGGATTCGATTCTTTGGCTCGATGCACACACACATCGCAGAACGCATGACAAGGAGGTGTTTTTTATTCGGAATGGATACATACCTAAACACGTTACGCCAAAGCCTTATCCTGTTTCGTATGGTTTACATCCTTGGTTTGTCGATGCGGAATGGAAAACAAATCTCGAAATGCTAGAAACGTATGTTGAAACGCATCGTCCGCTCTTGATTGGTGAATGTGGGCTGGATCGGTTGCGGGGGGGCGATTTCAAGCAGCAGCAGGAAGCATTTGAACAGCAAATACAACTTGCACAAAAATTTCAAGTTCCGGTAGTTATCCATCAAGTACGTGCGTTTGAAGAAATTTTACACTTCAAGAAAAAATATCCGGCGACGCATTTTATCCTACACGGATTTCGCGGATCGGTTGAAAAAGTCAAACGTTGCCTCGATCATCACATTTCATTTTCGTTAGGTGCTTCTGTGTTATCACATTCGCCTAGTCTGCATGACATGATTGCCGCGATTCCGTTAAGTCGTTTATTGCTGGAAACGGACACCTCTTCGGTAAGTATTCAAGAAATTTATGCTGCGGTAGCAGAGCAGCGAAAAATGAAAATAGTTGAATTACAAACGCAGACCTTGCGTAATTTTGAGCAATTTATTTCACACGTATGAGTCAAACAAATGAAGTTCCTTATTGGTTGTCGCGCACCGAATTGCTTGCGGGTAGCGAGGCGGTTTTACGTCTTCAACCCAAGCATGTGTTAGTTGTTGGATTGGGCGGCGTTGGCGGTATATGCGCGGAGATGATTGCTCGGGCGGGCGTTGGACAAATGACCATTGTTGATGGCGATACCGTTGATCCGAGCAATCGTAACCGTCAAATTCCTGCGCTGAAAAGCACCGAAGGCTTATCGAAAGTGGAAGTCATGGCAGAACGCATCCGCGACATCAATCCCGAAATTAAACTTACGATCATCAACGAATTTATTCGCGAAGGCCGAACAGAAGAAATTCTGGATCAAGGAAATTTCGATTATGTGGTTGATTGCATCGATACGCTTTCGCCCAAAATATTTCTCATCAAATCGTGCTACGATCGCAAAATACCAATCGTTTGTTCGATGGGTGCTGGCGGAAAAGTAGATCCCACACAAGTGCGTGTTGTGGATATTTCGAAAACCTATTATTGCAATTTGGCGAAATATGTACGCAAACGGCTTTACCGCATGGGTGTCAAAAAAGGCATAAAAGCGGTGTTTTCTGCCGAAAAAATCGATCAGTCGCGCATCATTGTTTCTGAAAAAGCAAAACCGAAAAAATCATTGATTGGAACAATTTCGTACTTGCCTGCTGTATTTGGTTGCGCGTGTGCGAGTGTTGTGATTCGCGATCTGATGGAGTTGCCACCAACAGAAGTAATGGGTGCGCCACCAAAACATAAATAGTTTAATCCGATTCTCATGATTCAACCAATCGAACTTCACATTACCGGAATGACCTGCGGGCATTGCCAAAAATTTGTCCACGAAACATTGGCAGAACTTCGTGGCGTTTCGGAAGTAAGCGTCGATCAAAAAACGGGCATAGCTCATTTAAACATCGATACTGACGTGATTGCAGAACAGGATGTTTGCGAAGCCATCCATGCAACGGGCGCGTATCAAGTTGCGAAAGCATGAACACCGATTTTCCAAAACATTTTTTGCCCTACGTGGGCGGGCAATTTCTAGCAACGGAACAGCCGCTTCCAATTCATGCGTGTTATTCGGACGAGTTGGTTGCAACAACCTATTGGTGTGGAAAAGAGCTTTTGGAAAAAGCAATCGTTGCGGCAGAGCAAACGGCTGTTGAATTGCGACGCATGTCGGTTCATCAACGCAGCTCGGTGTTGACTCACATTTCGGAGCGCATTATTTTTCACCGCGAGCGTCTTGCTCAGATTTTATGCTTGGAATCGGGCAAACCGATTCGGTATGCGCTTGCTGAAATTGATCGTGCCGCACAAACGTTTTTGGTTGCGGCGGAAGAGTGCAAGCGTTTGCCACACGAATACATGCGCCTCGATTGGACTGCGGCAAGTACGAAACGCGAAGGCTTGGTACGTTATTTTCCAATCGGAATTGTTGCCGGAATTTCGCCCTTCAATTTTCCGATGAATTTAGCGGTGCATAAAATTGCGCCAGCGATTGCGGCAGGTTGCCCGATTATTTTAAAACCCGCATCTGCTACACCGCTTTCTATGCTTGCGTTAGCGCACATCATCGACGAAACCGATTTGCCCAAAGGAGCGGTTTCGATTTTACCGATGGATCGGAAAACGGGCAATCAGTTGGTAACGGATGAGCGTATTGCGTTGTTATCGTTTACAGGATCGCCGGATGTGGGTTGGGAAATGAAACGGCAAGCGGGCAAGAAAAAGACGGTTTTGGAATTGGGAGGCAATGCGGGTGTGATTGTAACGCCAACAGCCAATTTAGAAGATGCGGTAAAGAAATGTCTTACGGGTGGCTTTGCGTATTCGGGACAGATTTGTATTCATGCACAACGCATTTTTATTCACGCATCTATTTTTGAGATTTTTTCGCCGATGTTGATTGCGGCTGTGAGCAAATTGAAATTTGGCGATCCGCAATTGCCCGAAACGGACGTATCGGTAATGATTGATGAGGCGAATGCGAAACGTGTGGAAGCGTGGGTTGATGAGGCGTTGGCGGCGGGTGCGCAGCTTTTGAGCGGTGGCAAGCGGGAGGGGAAATATTATGCACCAACACTTTTAACCAATACGCATGCGCGCATGCAAGTGGTGTGCGAAGAAGTGTTTGGGCCAGTTGTTAGTTTAGAAAAATACACGAGCTTCGAAGAAGCGGTATCGTTGATTAACGATTCGCGTTTTGGCTTACAGGCCGGAATTTTCACAAACGATATTCGTGAAATGGATTTTGCTTTTGAAGAAATTCAATGCGGTGGCATTATTTTAAATGATGTTCCCACATTTCGTGTCGATCACATGCCGTATGGGGGCGTGAAGGATTCTGGGCAGGGGCGCGAGGGTGTAAAATACGCGCTACTCGACATGCTCGAAGCGCGTATTTTGGTGAAATAATATTCCTGCTTAAAACTTCAATCCCGCTTCATCGCCAGGTTTCGCTACGATGTAATCGCCAATAACCAGATAATCCATATCGGCACGTGCAAAACTATGCACCGCATCATCTGGCGTTGCAACAATGGGTTCGCTACGGATATTGAACGAAGTATTGAGCAATACACTGTGCCCCGTTTCTTTTTTGAAGGCTTCGAGTAAGTTGCGCATTTCTGGGTTTTCGGTTGCATTGAC
>JAAFIA010000012.1:59039-69330 GCA_013298545.1 Bacteroidota bacterium
TTGAATGCGCACACTGTTATCGACGTGCGTGATGGCTGGCATTTTGCCGAGGTACTCTTCGCGCACATTATACACAAGCAACATGTATGGATTTGGAAAACTACTGTCGAAATATTTTCCACAATCTTCTTCTTTCACAATCGCTGCAAATGGACGAAATGCTTCGCGAAATTTAACGCGAGCATTCACCACAGCTTTCATGTTTTCGGGAAACGGACTGGTAAGGATACTGCGGTTGCCAAGTGCGCGTGGACCAAATTCCATGCGGCCTTGAAACCAACCTAGAATTTTTCCTTCGGCCAATTTCTTCGCCGCAAAATCGCAATACTGACTTGTTTTCTGATAGGGTAAATTGTATTTTTTCAAGGCTTCTTCAATCACATCGCTACCATAACTTGGGCCGAGGAATGCTGTATCCATCAACCATTTCCGAGGACGATTAAACACGCCATGATTGAGCAAAAGTGCTGCGCCTAAAGATGTTCCCGAATCACCTGCAGCAGGTTGAATGAAAATATTTTTAAACAAACCTTCCTTCGCAATCAATCCATTCGTTACGCTATTCAACGCAACACCACCTGCCATACACAGGTTTTCAGATTTGGTTTGCTCTTTGAGTTTGCGTACCATGTGTAAAATCACATCTTCCACAATGTGTTGTGCGGCGGCAGCCACATTCAATTCGTGTTCGCTCCAATCGCGGCCTTCTGTTTTCGATGGACCAAAAGCATCGGTAAATTTTTTCGTAACACCACTTTTTCGTGTGTAGTGATAACACAAATACGACATATCGAGTTTGAATCCACCATCATCGGTGAGTTCAACCAATTCGCGCATTTTCTGGTAAACTGGTGTATCTGGGTTTCCGTAAGACGCAAGCCCCATGAGCTTTCCAGGACCTTCAATCAATTTAAATCCGAGATGGCGCGAGATGGCCTGATAAAAAGCACCGAGTGAATATGGCGTATCAACCGTTCCCAATTTGGTGATCGTATTTCCTTTTCCGTGCGCGCGCAAAACCGTGCTCCACTCCCCCGCCCCATCGAGTGTGAGAATCGCTGCATCTTCGTATGGCGTAGGATAAAACGCACTGGCTGCATGACACAAGTGATGTTCCAACATGTGGAATTTAAACTTGGGTTGCTTTTCGTTTGGAAACATCGCTTTCAATGTTTCGGGCAAACGTTTCATCTGCTTGAGGTAATTGAGCATACCCAAATTCTCTTCCACCGAAAACGAACGTTGCTCGCGCAAAAGCGTGGGCACTTTATTCCAAAATTTGAGCAGGTAAACTGGAATTTTAGAATAGGAAATAGATGGTTTCCAGAAAAACGCGACGTGATCAATATCTGAAAGTGTAAGTCCGGCATGGTCAAGACAAGCGCGGATGGCGTGTTCGGGCACACCGCCAAAATGCTTTTTGCGGTTGAGGCGTTCTTCTTCAACAGCAAAAACAACTTCGTCGTTAACAATCAGCGAAGCCGCTGAATCATGTCCGTAACAATTAAATCCAAGTATATTCATGAGTTTAAATCGGGGCTGTATGAGGGTTTATTTTTGTTGTGTTGATGCGGCCAATCCACGGCGGGCTTCGGCCAAATTATTTTTTGCGAGTTGGTAATCGGGTTTCAGTCGAACAGCATTTTCTCCGGCTTCAACTGCAGCAGTCCAATTTCCGTTGAGGTTACAAGCGGCGCAGATATTATTCCATGCTTCTACCGAATTGGGATTGATTTTCAGTGCTTCACGCGCTGCTGTTTCGCTCTTCAAAAAATTTCCGGCTTTGTACCATTCCAAACTGCAATTGAGCCAAGTATCAACCGATTTTTGAGCACGTGCTTGTTTTTCAAGATCAGCAAATTTTGTTTGTTGACTTTTTGCGAAGAGTAAATTATTTTTTGCCAAATCGTATTTCGGATTGATGCGAACAGCTTCTTCGCCGGCTTTAATCGCTTCGTCCCATTCGCCAAGCATGTTGTTTGCGGTGCAGATATTGTTCCACGCTTCTACATAATTGGCGCGCAATTTCAACGCTTCGCGCGCCGAAGTAATGCAGGCTTTGTAATTTTTAGCTGTATAATACTGTAAACTTTGATTCAAGAAATCTTCAGGTGTTGCGGTTGCTTGATTGATTTCGACAACAGCTTGATTGGCAGATAAACCCGCTAGAGCCGTATTGATGCCCACATGCATGGGACTGATCGATTTGCCTTTTTCCAAAATGGTTCGGGCTTCGTCCTGACGATTTTGCTTTATGAGAAATGCGCCGTAATAATTATACGATTCTGGATTGAGTGGATCGAGTTGAACAGCGCGCTTAAAATGTGTTTCCGCATTTTTTACATCTTTTGTTGCGGCCTGAGCAATCCCCATATTGATGTGTGCGTAGGAATAATTCGGAGCAATGTCAAGCGATTTCTGAAACATAGCAATGGCATTAGCAAAATCGCCACGCGCCATGAGTGCTAATCCATAATTCATCCAGCCACGGCCATTTTTAGGGCTTTTCTCCGTTACATCTTTCCACAAATTTTCGCCCGAATTCCAAACGGTATTGCGGTGATGCGTTCCAAATGCATGAAGCGTCAAAAGCAAGACACCAAACACAAGCAAGCCATTTCGAAGCAAGCTGTATTTTTTTTCTTCTAACCAAGAAAGCAACAAACCAAGTGCGGATGTAAACGCAAGTGCCAATCCGATGTACGGAAAAAACGGACGGTGATCGTTCAACACTTCGGCAAATGAAAAAACACTCGATGTTGGTGCTAAAGCAATAAAAAACCAAGCTAGGCCAAATGCAATGGGACGTGTTTGCGTTTTTTTCGCAAAGCGAAAGATTAGATAAATCAGTACAGCAATAACCACCGCACCCGCCAACACACGATCATCAAATGGATTCGTAATGAGTTTCACATCCGTATCGGCACTCAAACTCATGGGAAGAATAAACGAGAGGAAATAATGCGTTACCACATACGCTTGTGTGAGCAAATAAAAATACCACGCTCCGCCGCCCGATGTCCAATTCTCCAGGGTCATGGCTCGGGAAATCAAAAACAAGATAACCGCCACAACAAATCCCGCAATAACATGTGGCAACCATTGCTTGCGTGTATTCTTTTCCGCATCAAAAATCAAGTGATAGGCAAGCAACAAAGGCCCAAATACAATGACGGCTTCTTTCACAAGAAATCCGGCAATGAGTGGTAGCAAATAAATAAAATAGCGTTTACAAAATTCCGACTTGAGGTAAAGCAAAAAACTAATGACCAAAAGCAGCGTCGAAAACGAATCGGCACGCGCAATGATGTAATTGATCGTTTCGGCATTCGCCGTATGCACGCAAAACCAAAGCGCAGCAAACAAGGCCAACCAAGGATTGCGATCGGAATCTGGAGTTGCGGTTTGAAGTAGTTGATAGAACAAGAAAAAAATGCAAACACCCAAAATCAAAAATGCAGCAAAAATAGAATAATGAAAAACCACAGGATCAGGAACATTGTTCTCTGATCGAACAGCATCAAGAGCATTTAATAAGGTAACACCAGGCCGCCAAGCTTGATTGGCTGGCAAGGTGCTCGATGTTGTGGCGTCGGAAAAAAAGCGAGGCACATTAGCCAAATCGCGAATGGCCATGTTATTCTCGATGGTATGCGCATCGTCGAAATGAAATGGATTTTGGAAATGATTGCTGTATGCCGCCACCAGAACCAGCAACGCAAAAAAAGCTGCAATTAAAAATGAGGGTTGCTTCAAAAGACCCGTTCCAGAAGGATTTATCGGAAGGGTTCCGCGTTCAGCTTTCATAGGTTGGAAAGATACTAATTCTATTTTTTCCTGCTTCGCGAAACAATCAAATTTTCCAAGAAAATCAATCTTTTAAAGCCTTTTTCACGAAACGGTCGAACACGCTAGCGCAAAAAAATCTGCGGTAGATTTTTCCGTCGGTGCATATTCAACAAAAGCACTTCCATATAATCTGCGATAAGCACCATGCCTACAAAATTTATTTTATCTATATCATCTGTTGGTGTATGGTACTCGGAATGCAAACCCGTTGTAAAAAGCACCGCAGGAATATTGCGATCCAAAAAACTGCAATGATCCGCACCATCTTGAATGATGTTTTTTCTTCGCATCACACTAAATCCAACAGCCGAATCGGAAGGCAGGCATGAATCCCATGCCGAATACTCCAATGCCCCATCAATACGCATGATCGGACGCATCAAATCAAGTCGGCCCAGCATATCGAAATTCAAATTGCATAAAATTTTACTCGTATCAATCAAGCTACTTTTTAGAAAATTGACCGAGCCATACAAGCCATCTTCTTCGCCACTAAACGCCACAAAAACCATATCGTATTTCAATTCTTTTTTATGGTCGTTGCACCAACCGGCGAGGGCAAGCATCATCGCAACGCCACTCGCATTGTCATCGGCACCGTTGTGAATGCCTTTGGTGAAAGGGGCTTTGGAATGAAATTGTCCGATTCCAATATGATCGTAATGTGCCGTAACAACGATCGTATATTTCGATTTGGTATTGATTTTCGCAATCACATTTCCAGCCGAATGAATGACAGTAGCAGAATCTGGCCCACGATAATCAAATGGGTAGTATTTATTTTTTCGGATGAATTTACAACCAGCTTGTTTAAATTCTTCGGCAATAAAATGTGCTGCTTTTGTTTCTTCGGGTGTTCCGGGCAAACGCCCTTTCATCGAATCATGCGCCAACGCATTAACGACATACCGAAAATAAGATTCGGTCGTAGCTGGTTTTACATTTTGCGTTTGTGCATGGATGCATACTGGAAAAAACAACACCAAGCAACAAATTATTCGCGTAGGAAAAGGGAGTAAATACATCAACTGATTCACACGTATTTTTTTCAGGAATTGGGAATAAAGATACGTGTGGACACGCAATATTGCATGAAAAGAATATGCAAAAAAGAATCCCGTCTAAATTGCTTTAGACGGGATTCCGAAAATTAATTTTTACAACTTATTTTCTGCGGCCACCACCTTGCTGTTCGAGCAAAGCAGTTTTCTCTTCGCGAGACATGCTCGGAGGAGCTGACCACTGAAGTGTAGAACCATTCCACCAAACAGCTTTACCAGATTGCTCTGTATTGCCATCGTTGAACAGAACACCTTGCATGTTACCAGCAAATTCTGGGTTAGTGAGTTCAGCAGGAACTGTAGCAGTTTCAGCATCTACACGTGTACCAACAGCGATCCAAGAGAACGCAACGTTGCTTGTACCGTTGTTCATTTCAGCTACTGTAAAGCCTTCAGCATCGATAGAAACGATGTAAAGACCATTGCACTGACCTTGTGGTGTGATGGTTACAGTTGGTTTTCCACCAGCAACGAGAGCAGCATATTCAGGTGTGAAATTCACACGTGTTGTGCCGTTTCCGAGTTGTGCAGAACCATCTTCGTAAACTTTCACTTTGGTAGATGTAACCGCAAAAGCTGGAGTTACAGTACCATTTGTTTTAACGAGATCGGCATGGAAACCTGAGTTGTAAGTATTGCCGAGGTTGAACGCAGCATACATAGAACCAGATGTAGTAAGACCCATAACATCACCTTTAACCCAAGCACCCATCAAATCGCCAGCAAAACCACCACCAATACCGGTTGCAGTTCCGTTTGACAAACGACCAGCACCTGAAGCATAAGCAGCACTGCCATAAACACCATAGTTTAAAAGCGCAGAAGAGCGGTAGCCCAATGAACCCCACTGTAAACCATTTACATCAGCACCAAATGAACCACCGCAACGGCTATAGTCATTGTAGTTGTATGATGCATCACCGAAGGTGTAAACATCACCCCAGAAATTATATCCAGAAGAAGCGCGGTTTGTTTGAATTTGAGAATAGCCAACACCATCGTTTTGGCTATCGCGTGTACGGTAACCGAAAAGTGAAACTTGACCATCACCATTTACAGTCAATTGCTGACGGTAAACATACATTTGGTAAATGATAGAAGGTGTAACAGTATTACCAACAGAGAGTGAAGTACCGTTGTCTTGAATCAGCGAGTTACCACCGCCAGTAGCAGAAGTAAATTTGATGACATAGTTGGTCGTACCAGACAATGTTCCTGGGCCAGTTGGACCAGTTACACCGTTAGCACCAGTTGCACCAGTTGCTCCGTTAGCACCAGCAGGGCCAGCAGCACCTGTTGCACCAGCAGGGCCAGCAGCACCAGCAGGACCAGCAGCACCTACTGCACCAGTTGGACCAGCAGCACCCACTGCACCAGCAGCACCAGTTGGGCCAGCAGCACCTACTGCACCTGTTGCACCTGTAGCTCCGTTAGCACCAGCAGGGCCAGCAACACCTGTTGCACCAGTAGCACCGTTAGCACCAGCAGCACCTGTTGCACCTACTGCGCCCGTTGCACCTGTAGCTCCGTTAGCACCAGCAGCGCCAGTTGCACCTACTGCTCCAGTTGGACCAGCAGGACCTTGAGCACCAGTTGCGCCAGTAGCTCCGTCAAATCCAGAAGGACCTTGAGCACCTGTTGCACCGGTAGCGCCGTCAAATCCAGAAGGACCTTGAGCACCTGTTGCACCATCAAATCCAGAAGGACCTGTTGCACCTGTAGCTCCGTCAAATCCAGAAGGACCTTGTGCACCTGTAGCACCATCAAATCCAGAAGGACCTGTTGGACCAGCAGGACCCGCAGGGCCTGGGTTTGCTGAGTTTTGAGCAAACATAGCATAAGGAACAGACAACAATTGTGATGTTCCCATGCTGGTTAAGCCAGAACCGAAGTCAACTGAAACTTCGAGGAACTCTGTACCTGCACCAAAAAGTGATGGTGTAAGTGGGGTAATAGAACCGATTTCGAGGCTAAACAAACCGAATTGGTTGGTAGCTGTTGCAGGGTGAGATTCTGTATAAACGATAGGGCCGCTTGAAGAACCAGAGTGAATGTCAAATTGAACCGTGATAGATCCATTTGCGATCGGTGCTCCTCCTGCGTTACGCGCTACACCTTGATATTTCATCGAGGTTGGAGCTTGTGCGAAAGCAAGGGTTGAAGCAAAGACCGCTAAGAAAAGTGTTAAGGCTTTTTTCATAGGTTTTTTGGTTAAGAAACTTTATTGATTTTGAATGAGGTAACAACATTGCTACCCGATTTGCGTACCCGAACGAAGTAAATTCCGTCAGCATATCCGGTTACCGGAATCTGAAAACGTGAATTACCTCCGCCAACTGTAATTTGTTGGGCACTCATTTGCTGGCCAAGTGCATTGAAAACTTCCACTTGGTAGTTTCCATTGCCCTCCTGACCAAAGTCGAGGGTCAACTGATCTGTCGCCGGATTCGGAAACAAAGTCATTGTAGTTGTGTTCTGTTCCACAATCCCGGTGATACTATCATTCGGTTGTTGGAATCCCTGTGTGACAAAATTGCCAGCACTGGAGTACGTCTCTCCCATAAGCTCGCCAAGGGTCCAGGAAATCATACCGCTCGAATTCGAAAAGAAATCGCCGGATGACGCCAGAACCGTGGGGCTCAGGGTTTGCGCTCGTGTCAGTATCACTACCAACAGGAAAAACGCGGTTAGAATTGGTTTTTTCATGGGCAAAACAGTTTGCTTAGGGTTCACTTGTTAAGGTTTGTTTCATAATGAACGTCCAAATATGATTTAAATAATCGAAACACGCAAACACTAATTCAGGAATAAATGAGCACAGTTTGCGAAATGCCGCTTTGTGTATAGGAATAGCTTGAGTTATCGCAATTGTTAAGGGTAAAACAAGGGGTTTGTTATTTTTTTATAGTTGTGATAAATTATTCACAATTTCTCTGCTTTTGTGTATTCTCCAAAATATCTCCTAGATTAAGAACCTGTTTAAATTTTATCCTTTGTTCCGAAGCCTCGGAATTGTCATGCGCCTTTTTGCACCATACTTCGTTGCGTTTTTTGACCGTAGGCGCGATGCTATGACCTTCAAAACGCGCCTCGTCTGGCACAAAAAGCCATCATAACAATTCTCAAAAACAAATTTTAAACAGGCTCCAAGTCGGCTTGTCGTTTGGCTACCTCAAAATTTGTAATTTTGCTGCCGCAATGTTGGAACCTCCAACCAAACACATTGCACCCGATTTTATGGATCAATTTGATGTTGTAATTATTGGCTCTGGCCCAGGTGGCTACATTGCCGCAATTCGTTCTGCTCAACTGGGCATGAAAACAGCTATCATTGAACGTTATGCAACACTTGGAGGCACTTGCCTCAATGTCGGTTGTATTCCGTCAAAAGCGTTGCTCGACTCTTCCGAGCATTACCACAATGCGGTTCACACCTTTGAAGAACATGGGATCGAAATTGGAAAAGCAAAAGTCAATCTCGGACAAATGATCAAACGCAAAAACGATGTGGTAAAACAAACCACTTCGGGTATTGCGTTCTTGATGAAAAAAAATAAAATTACCGTCTTTACAGGACATGGTTCCTTTACATCGGCTACAACCATTTCAATTCTTGCCGACGATGGGAAAATTACCGAGATTGGCGCAAAGAAAACGATCATCGCTACGGGTTCAAAACCAGCTTCATTGCCCGGAATTGAAATCGACAAAAAACGCGTCATTACATCAACCGAAGCCCTTGAACTTTCCGAAATTCCCAAACACCTTGTCATTATCGGTGGTGGTGTCATTGGTTTGGAATTGGGTTCTGTGTATGCGCGCCTCGGTGCAAAAGTGAGTGTGGTAGAATATACTGGTGGAATTATTGGCACGATGGACAGTTCGATGGGAACTGAACTCACCAAAGTGTTGAAGAAAATTGGATTTGAATTTTACTTGAATCATAAAGTTACCGGTGTTTCGATCAAAGGAAAAGAAGTTACCGTTACCGCAGAAAACATGACCAAAGACAATGAAGTCGTTTCGTTTTCTGGCGATTATTGCTTGGTTTCTGTTGGACGTAAACCTTACACCGATAATTTAGGCTTGGAAAAAGCGGGTGTGAATATCGACGAGCGCGGACGTATTGCGGTAAACGATCACCTCGAAACCAATGTGGCTGGTATTTATGCCATCGGCGATGTGGTGCGTGGAGCGATGCTTGCACACAAAGCAGAAGAAGAAGGCGTTTATGTTGCCGAACAACTTGCCGGACAAAAACCGCATGTGAATTATTTACTCATCCCGGGTGTTGTTTATACATGGCCTGAAGTAGCGAGCGTGGGTTATACCGAAGAGCAATTGAAAAAAGACGGCAAAAAATATAAAACCGGATCATTCCCGTTCAAGGCAAGTGGGCGCGCCCGTGCGAGTATGGATCTGGATGGTTTGGTCAAAGTGCTTGCCGATGCCGAAACAGACGAAATTTTAGGTGTACACATCATCGGCCCTCGCGCTGCGGATATGATTGGCGAAGCCGTCGTAGCCATGGAATACCGTGCCAGCGCCGAAGATATTGCACGCATGAGCCACGCACATCCAACGTTTAGTGAAGCGCTTAAAGAAGCGTGTTTAGACGCTACGGCAAAACGCGCACTCAACATTTAAGCAGTACGCTTGTTGTACCTGCATCTTTTTCGTTGCAGCTTAATTTATGAAGACAGGAATCCTGCTCGTTAATCTCGGAACACCCGACAGCACGTCGAATAGCGATGTGCGTAAATACTTGCGTCAGTTTTTGATGGATCGCCGCGTAATCGACATCAATGCTGTTGGTCGTTGGTTGCTCATCAACCTTATTATTGCTCCGTTTCGTGGTCCCAAATCGGCAAAACTTTACCGCGAAATTTGGACCAAGGAAGGTTCGCCCTTGTTGCTTCACGGATTGGATTTGAAGCGTGAATTGCAAAAAGAACTTGGCGAAAATTATGTGGTTGCGTTTGGCATGCGTTACCAAAATCCAACGCTCCAATCCGCGCTCGACGAACTGCGTAAAGCAATGGTTTCTAATATTATCGTTGTTCCTCTTTATCCGCAATATGCCTCCTCATCCGCTGGTTCAAGTGTTGAAGCCGTGATGAAAATTATGGCCGAATGGGAAGTTACGCCTGAAGTACGCATCCTCGGACCATTTTTCCGCCACCCCGCATTCCAACGCGCCCTCCAAAGTACCGCGCAGGGTTACGATTATAAAAACTACGACCACGTTTTATTTAGCTTCCACAGCATTCCGCAACGCCATGTAAAAAAATCGGACCAACATTATGGCGATGGCAAATGTACCTTCGGTGCTTGCTGCGAAATTCCAACAACAGGTAATCAATATTGCTACCGCGCCAATT
>JAAFIA010000120.1 GCA_013298545.1 Bacteroidota bacterium
GTGATTGCTCGTTCAAGATGTTAATGATCTGAACTTCGGTAAATTTTGATTTTTTCATCTTTTTTTTCGGTTTGGTAAGTTAAACATTCAGGTTTAACTTGTCCGAAATTTTCAACCGTGTACCCAGTTATTGAAGATGTTTATGCGCATACACATTTGCCCGATGAGCCAAACGTAGATATGGCCAATGCGCTGCTGGTGAAGGTGCGAAGTGATTTTTATGCGGATGGGTTTTAATAATTATTCTGGCAAAAAACACCAACTATTTTTGGCACCATTACCTAAATAAAATCCCGCCGTATTGCAAATCTGGCGGAGCGGAGCAGAAAGAATTGATAATCACTTTATCGTTTACCTATTCTAGATCCTAGAATAGGTAAACGATAAGAAGAATTAAATCAAAGGGAAATAATAATTAATTGAGCTTGCCATATTACTTTCTGGATACATCAGAGCTTCTTGCCAAAAGACATAAGCTGTCTTTTTCTCCATTTCTTCGAAGTACGTTACTAAGTTCATTTTCATCGAAACTTCATTTCCTCTTCTTGGATTGAAAAAAAGAATGTCGCTAGCTGAAAGAATACCATCTTTCACACTAAAACAAGCTGCTAATCCATCATCAAGATCAACAAAATCGAATGGTCTTAATATTTTTAGATATTCTTGATTTTGCTCATCTTCTTCGTTGCCCCAAATGATGCTTTCCCAATAATCAGAGTTTGTCCCCATAAAGACTGTGTCAATATCTAGGATATTAACTTTTCCGTAAACCTGACCATGGTCATCACCTGTTAGCATCTGTAATTGATTTTCTGCCTTTAATATCCACCGTAATTTAACCCCATTCATTTGTGAATATAATTCTTTGATTTGTTCATCAAATGAAACATTAAACGATTCCTCGGCAAATGCAAGATCGTCGTTTGACAGACCTGCGCCAATTTCAATGTCTATTATTTCCAAATTTTTAGATGACTCAATCTTTTGAATCATTCTTTCGATAATTGATTTGTAGTTCATTTTTTATGGATCTAGTATTAATTTAAAACCTGTTGTTGCTAGACTTTTTTGTTTATTTCTTAAGAACGTAATGTCTTTCTCTGCGTCTTTGTATGATGGATGTTTAAGTACATAACCACGGAGAACATCTTCCGCGGACTTACCAATGTCTAAGTTAAACACTCTTGCAAAGAACATTGCTCTTGCTGTATCCATTTTCAAATTTTTCCCAACATTATCCTGCGTAAGACCACCTTGAAGCATAGAAAATTCATTGCTAGGAGGCGGTGCGGCGCCTAAATCTAATGGTGGCGGACAAGGTATGGGCACATTTTCTTGCGTATCTTTAATCTGCCACTTGTTAATATCGCTAGCTTGATTTTCTTTACCAGGAATAATAGATGCAAAACCCCATTTTACAGTAATCGTCTCGGGGAAATGTTCCATATTAAAACTTATGCCACTCTTAGCTTGTCTGTATGAGACATCAGTATTGAACCATATTACGTTTCCTTTACTCTTATCCTTAATATGCTTTTTGGCATTATTCTCTACGGTTGACATCATGCCGTTTATACTTCTTGAGATTGGCACTAGGTTACCTTTTACGCCTGGTCCGTGGAAATCTTCATTTATTAAATGTCCTTTTACGTAATCTCCTTTTCCAGCCCCTTTTGTAGCATTTAATCGCATTGCATAAGTCCATCCGATAGGGACAGAATCAGAACCTGAAGGGCCTGTACCTTTGGTATTTCCTGGAATTTCAGTCAACGGCAATGCTGTTGCAGCAGTTGGCAAATCAACATTAGATATAGTAACATGACTTCTAACCATCTCATTTATTTTATCAGTAAATGTAAGTTTAGAAAGAATAACAGATAAGTTTAAAAAAGAATTATAAAGAGTGGTATCTGCAGCATTTATTTTGTTTTTTGCGGCGTGCTCCTGATCCTTAGTAGGATTTTTCAATTTTTTATACTCTTCTTTTGCATCCTCAACCGCTTTCTTCTTGGTTTGAATATCCCCATAAGCAACAATACCTTCTTGAATAATAGTCTTATCATTTGTGTCTTTAGGGTCAGCTTTTTTCGTATTCAAGAAGTCTATTGCCAATTGCTCTTTACTCGCAACCATAACTTTAGAATCAGCAGCATTTCCTTTGAAAAAAAGATTATGATTCCCTCCGTCGGCCGATTTAAATCCTTTTCTTCTCTCCCACCACTTAGCGATTGAACTTAAAAAATTCAAAGCTGACTGTTTTAAATCATCAATCTTCCCTTTCACATACGCCTTCCCCTGATCAAACTTATCCACCACCTTCACCGCAAAATCAATAATGGGTTTTGCTATTTTGACGAGTAGTTTTACAATCATCGTTACTGGAACATCAATAATGTCGCGAATCTTTTTGATGGTGTCTTTTACCGCATCCGCTATTTTTCCTAAGCCAGCAATACGCGCCAAGAATGCAAGAATGATCGGAATCGTTTTTGCCAAGGTCTTTTCAATGTAATTGGCTGCTTTTCCAATCTGTCCGTTCGCAATCTCGGCAACCGAATCAAACACCGATCCTACAAACTCCACAATACGATCCCAGTTCTCGATGAAGAACATAATCACATTGTAAATCGCAATAATCGCTTGCACAATCGCACCCGCAGGATTAAACATGCTCACAATTTTGAATACCGCTTGTTTCACAATTTCTCTTCCAGCCCAATCGGCCAACGATTTGATGACCGTCGTTTTAATCTCCGACAATTTATCCTTCAACATATCCCACAACGCAATCACACCATCCTTTTTCACCCGTTGAATAATATCCAATCCTTTCTCTGCTGCATTTTCGAGCCGTTCCAATTTCACCATCTTCTCTTCACCAATTTCATCGGCAATTTTTTTGCGGAACGATTGCCACGACAATCCTAAAATCTGTAAGGTGAGACTAAAAAATCCTTTGGCATCCCAAACTGCTGGCAAGGTAATTCCCGCACCACCCAATTGACCCGTGAGCCAATCTACAACACCTTTCTTCAAATGCTCAGGGAAATTTGTCGCAAACTGACCAATACCTGTTTTTACACCACTAATCAAGTTTCCTAAAAACTTGATCGGATGCAACACAATATTCTTAATCACCGTAACACCTTTGTCAATAATGCCCATGATTTTATCAGTTGGCGCACCCACTTTGCCAAGCACCCACACAAAAAACTTCTTCATCGCATTGAGCAAAAACTTCAAAAGCTTGCCGAGCGCGCCCGACATTTCTTCCTTCATCTTCGCAATTTTATCGTCAATGGCTTTGATGGCATCTTCTTGTTTTTTCTTCAGCTTATCATTTAATTCCTCTTCTTTTTTATTGATCGTTTCATCCAATGCCGACAATTTATCATTCATCTCGCTTTGCGCTTTGCGCGCTTCTTCCTGCAATTCAGGACCTAAATCTTTGATGTATTTTTCTACATCCGTTTTTGTCTTCGCAATCTCGTCTTTACATTCTTGAATGACTTTTTTATTGGTTGCTGTAATGTCATCAACCAATTGCTGCATGGTATCGACAAAAATTTGTCGGTTGCGATTAAAGATCGCTTCCACCTCGGGCAAGTCTTCCATACCCAACAACCAATCCTTCGCGCGCAACGCCCAACCAAATAAACCCGAATAGCGATCGTCTTTAAATGCATCGAGTTCGCGCTTTACATCGTCTTCAAATTTTTTCGACGCTTTGGCTTGCCCATCATCAAACGTTTTCATCGCTTGCTTTTCCAAATCATCGAGGCGCTTGGTAACTTTATCTTGTGTCGCCTTCGACATGGTGTTGATGGTATTGTGCACTTCTTCGCGCCGTTTCTCCGCTGCCGATTTTTTCTCTTTCTGTTTATTTCCGGTAGCCGTCAACGCGCCATCGCGTTCTTTCTTTAAATTACTTTTTTCTTTTTGCTCCTCCGCCTTCATGTCGCCATCTACTTTGAGGCGCGCTTGTGTATTGAACTGATTGATTTCTGCCGGGCCTGTAACAGCCTTTTTGTTCATCCCTTTTTTCTCTTTATTCGCCTCAGCCAAATCGCCGCTGTCCACCATATCTAGCTCTTCTTGCTTGATGCCCTCTTCCTTCATTTTGTCGTCGCCTTTTTTGAGCGAGTCCGACATATCGGTATGTTCTTTTTGAATTTGCGGCACAGCGCCAACGCCCAATCCCATAGCAGGTGTAGGCGGCGCAACCTCTGTGGGCGGAAGCGGAACGGGTGTGGTTTCGGGCGTAGCAGGCGGCGGTGTTGTTTTCATTTCGCCAAACGTTGCCCCAACACCTTTCACATCGGCGTTTACATGACCGAGTGCGGCGGAGGCCATATCTTTTCCTTTGCTATCGGCTTTGAAATTGTCCACGTCTTCAATTTTCGTGGGCATGTTTTGCGCGATGGCATCGTTCAATACTTTTTTGGCTTCGGCTTCGCTTGGTTCGGGTGGCTTGCGCGCATCTACTTTCGCCACTTGTGCGGCATTGCTTTTCCCTTGATTTTCGGCAGCAGGAGTTACTTGTGCACTTTCGTAATTTTTAGTTTTTGTTTCGGCGTTTTCGTGTGTCTGTTCGTTGGTTTTGAGTTTATTTAATTTTTGCGCGCTGGAGATGAGCGTGGGCAAACCTTTTGCGCGTAAAAATTGCATGACTTTACTTCCACCACCTTTTCCTGCTGCACCTTTTGCTCCAGCCTTGCCTTTTCCTTTTAATCCGGCCAATTGTTTTTTGTCTTTGGCCGATTTTTTAACGTCTTTTTGTTGCGGTTTCTTTTTCTCAGCAACTTTTCCTTCAGCAAGTCGTGCGGTGGCTGCGGGATTGGCCGGATTGCTGCGTTTACCCACTTTAGATTTAGCAGCCAATCCTTCTTTTTCTGTTTTAGCGGCTTCTTCAGCCGTCATGCCAGGTGGAAGCTCAACGGTTTTTCCATCGGCCATTTTAAACATGACTTTCTCGCCACTCCCCGATCCAGCCGCTGCGGTGTGTTGGCGCGCGGGGGGCGCAGCCGTTGGTGTAACGGCTTTGGTTTTGGTGGGTGTGGCGACGTCTGGCATATTTGATCTAATTTATTTTGTATTCAAGTAGAAGGGAAGCGGTGTTGATGGATTGTTGAGAAAGATTAAATTATATGTTACACAACTTTCTAATTTATTTTTTTATTTCATTGTTAAATAACAGCAATTCGTATCCAAGTCTGTAATATTTTTTTAGCTCGGGAGGAATATGACTTATTCTATTAATATATTTTTCTATTACTAGATAAAAGAAGGCATTTGAGTATAAGTCTGTAAACAATTCTGGCATTAACTCGTTATTATACTCATCCATTCCCTTCATTTCAACAATCGTGATATTTTCACTAAAAAAGGCAAATGCACTATCAAGGTTAATTTCACAATTCCGAAAAGCATTTAACCAATACCAATCTTCTTCATTATTTACTTCATCATAAAAATCAATTTCTGCAATTAGATTTGCATTACTTAGAAGTAATTTATTTTTAAAAGAAAGCTTATTTTTTTTCATTATTTGAGAAAAAAAATCAATTGGGCTTTGAGAAAGTATATTCAAAGGAATCCCAATATCGTCTCTTCTGTACTGAGCATAATCCTGAGGTGAGGCAGCTGCTGCGCAAATAATCAGCACTTTTTTAACAAGAGACATTGAATAACCAAATCGAAATATTTCGCCAAAATAATTCATCAAAACAGGCACAAGTTCCTTATTATGCTGGTTCGTATTCTTTTTCTCAATATAACGTATGGTTTCATTCAGTTGAAACTCAATTTGTATTAGTATTTCCTGCTGATTTAAAGAATTACCAACAGCACCTCGCACTTCTAAATTATATTCTTTCTTTCGCTCAACATAAATGCGAGGTAGCTCCGTTTTAATTAAGCTCAATAAGTTGCTTTTATTTACCATGACCTAATCCCTCCATCTCTTGTTGCCTCTGCTGCAGCTCGTTGCTCGGTTCTGGCAGCCAATCCAGAAGGAGAATCCCCTCCCTGAGCAGCTAATTGAGCCCTTAAATAATTACCCGGAATACTTGCCGTAAAAGTTATTTCCATATCCTGAATGCTCTGCCCAATTACAACTTTATTCTGATTTCTAAGTTTTTCTATATCCAACGCACCCAGTCGTTGCAAATCTTTCAAAGAAAAAATATAAACTAATGTCTTACCGACCTCACCATTCTTTCTTGCGACATAGCCATCTCTATCAAACTTAGAGCCAAGTGCATAATTTGATGCATTGAGTGCACTTTTCGAAGTTGAAATAAATGGACTCTTTGTTAATAAGTTAAGCCTTTCAACATAGATGGAATCAACACCTGATAATTCTCGTCTTATATTTTCGTCAACAGCATCTATGCGTTTTGTAAGCAAAAATGACTCCCGTATCTGACTCTTGTTTAGACTAGCTAACCGCGATCTCATTGAAGCTACTTCTGTCCATAATGATCTGACCATTCGCCCTGCCTCAAGTCGTTCTTCAAAAGCCCGCTGATTTCCAACAAAACGACTGAGTAAATAATGAAAGCCATCTGCAAAAGGTTTTTTTACACCAGTAGCGGAATAAAATTCAACACCATCGCTTAATGAGCGTAATTCATTTTTTATTGCAGCAATAGCGGCAATAATTTGAGAACGAGTTGCGCTTTCATATTCAACTCCTTTAGTTTGCAATATCTGACGAAGAGCATTGCTAGTAGTTTCAATATTAACAAAACTCTGTCCAATACGAGCGTCCTCAACTTGCCGCGTTTTCTTGCCTTTCGGTAACCGATCAATATCAGCCTTACTAATCCACCAATGAAGACCTCTATATAGCGCAAGTGCACCATCAACATTGACTGGATTAGAATCAACTTGTCCAAGCAGTGTACTCAATTGATTTGTCAATGAAGTTACACGTTCTGAATCTTTATCGTCTTGCTGTGGGCGAGATGTTAGCGCAATAATGCTGGAAACAACACCTTTTGCTTGATTAATTTTTTGAACTTTTGAAGAATCGTTTTTATTCTTTTCAAGCAGTTGATTTAAATAATTTTCAACGTCCATCTCAACACTTTGCATTCTAAGTTTGTGTTGCCCCCCAACTTTTCGAAAGAAAATTGTATGTTACTCTCCTGATGGAGTAGTAAATGGACGGCGAATAGTTAACCATCGAATAACTCGATTTGCCGCATCTCTTCCCATTTGCACCAAGATCGG
>JAAFIA010000121.1 GCA_013298545.1 Bacteroidota bacterium
GAAATACTGATGCAAATACATTTCAGCAGTTTCTAAATCCAACCCTAGCAATGGATCCCCCTGCGTTTGCTCTTCAAAGCCCTCAAGCATTCGTTCCAAGTCGGCAAAATTAGCTACTTCATTTCCCAATACTTGCTCTGAAATTATACTTCCCTGATTTGATTTTTCAATGACTTCGAGATTAATCGCATCAACATAATAATGCTCAATAGCATCAATGGCATGAGGTAAAATCGAATGACACGATGAACGTCCACAAATAACAAAAGCATAAACAAAGGCTATCGCTTCTTCATACGAATAATCAGAACATGCTTGCATAAATGTTAACATCGTGTAGCGTTTTGCATCCGTTTCTTCTACGAACCAGCTTTGCATTAGCGGATCGTAAAAAAGGATCATCTTTTTTGAGACCTCATTGGAAATTATCATTCCATCAAAAATTGGCTCAGATCTTACTTTCGATAATACATAACTGAAAAATTTTTTCCCATTTCCTGTTGCACGATCAAGATAAATTTCGAGGATTGGATTTGTTGGAACCATTGTAAAGGGTTTTATAGAGCAATAAATTATAGCTGATCGGTCTTTGTGTTTTCTGTTTGCCGGCAAAAGAGTGTGGTAGTACCCTCCTAACCAAGTAAACCACGTGTACTGTCCATATCTTGCTTGTAAATGGAAATTAATCGTAATAGTGAACTTTTGGAAATTAATAACATCCGTTTTCCGCGATAATACTTCCCTAGCAATAAACCCTGTGCATGAAGTTGGCCGCATGTAGTGAAGTTCCAATTAAAACGTGTAACTAAACAGGGAAAAAGTCTAAAAACTTCTTCTGTGGTAATCAAATCATCTTTTACAGGGTTCATAAAAGTCCTTTCCTTCTAAAAATTCAGTTTATCTATCAACTTTCTTGTTTATGTTTCATGGTACGTTTAGTATTGGTTAGACAACGGAGATACATAACAGAAAAAAAGAAGACGGCCCTGCCTTCTGCAATACTCAAGGTATAGGCAGGGCCGCTTCTTTTGATGCAATCGAATAAATCGAAAGCATTATTTCTTACGCTGGGAGATTGGCAACAAGTAGGGATTAATTGCCGTTTGCGAATTGAATCAACTAAATTAAACTCCAATAGCGGGGTATCTTTATTGCGTTGTTTGTTGTCAAAACAAAATAATAAAAATGGGAATTGGGTATTTGTTCTTTTTAAAAATCTAACACTCATAATTCCTCCTTACTTCAACGTAACTTGTTTTTTCGGAGTATTGCAGATAAGTGTTTAACGAAGCAGAATTGCGATTGTTGCGTCGCATTTGAAAAAAATATGAACTCTTTTAAATGCCACTTTTTTTACGAGAGCGATTCAAGGAGTTCATCGGCAGAAAAACTAAATGATGAATGATGTAGTGAGGTGCATCCTCGATCATTAATTGATTTAAATAAAACACCAAACACTCAGTCCTCAAAGCAAACTCGTTTACAATGAATCAATAAAGCGCGTGATGTTTGCATAATAAACACCACGCTCTTTAGGTTTAGCGATTCGAGGCTTTTTAAGCCGCTTTTCGTTTTTTAGATGTTCGTCTTTCGGTGGTGCGTTGTTTCGTTTTTTGGGATTTACTCACGTTTTTTTGATCGAGGCATTGCCCTTCGTGGGTTTGGTTAACCACGTTATTAAATTCTACTAATGCTTTGGAAATTGCATTTAACACACTTCTATTATCTGCTTCGTTCGCGTTTAATTGGACTATGTTTTTTGCTGTTGGATTATACGCTCGAAGTGCTTTAGAAATTGCATCTAACGCACTTACGCTATCGCATTCGTTTGCTTTTTCTGGAATTTTATCTTTTGCTACTAATTCATTTTCCGATTTTACCAAAAGGTTGCCTTTAATCATTGGCAAATTGGCGACAGCCTGAACCTTTAAACGATCAACCACTCGCGCATAAATCATCGTATGCTTTATATCCGAATGCCCCAACAATTTAGAAACCGTATAAAGGTCTGCACCTTGAGATAGTGTAAGTGTAGCGAATGTATGCCTTGCCTTATGAAAATGTACATGGATGCCTGATTGCTTTTGCCATTTCTTCATACCAAACGCCATCCTACCGTAATTCGTAACATAATCAGGTGAAGAACATAGGTAAGGAAATACAAATGAACTAGGCGGTTCATTTTTGGACATTTCCTTGCGCTGATTAATTATCGAAATAGCTTGCTCAGATAGTGGAATATATACACCTAATTTTGTTTTCTCTTGCTCAACAAATAATGTAGGGTAGCTTTTTCCGTCAATTTCTTGGTTTGCTATCTGATTCCATTTTAGACCATAGCAATCAACCCAACGAATCCCGCAAAAACAACATAAGAAAAAGGCTAGTTTAATTTCATCGTGGACACCTTGCCCTGTCTTTGTTAAATGTTCGATTTGCTCGATAGACAAAAACTTGGGTGTTGATTTAACGATTCTAAACTTATGATTTTTCCAGACTTTTGGAAATGGATTTTCTGTCATTAGATCGTCGGAAACGGCTTTATTGATGGCCGTTGATAGGTATTGAACAATACCGCTACAATTATTAACATGTAGCTTTCGCTTGACCAAAAAGGTCTGAAAACCTTGCAAAAAGGAAACCGTTAATTCGGTCATGGCAAGGCACTCTTGACCTGTGTAGTCTTTTAACAGCGTAATGCAGTATTTCGCTTGTCGTGGTGATTTCATCAAAGCTGCTTTTTCGAGCAAAAACTCGAAAAAGTCTTTTTCCTTGATGGTTTTGTCTTTCATATCAAGTTGCTCCACCGTAAGCCTGTATTCGCGTTTAGAGCGGGCTTGATCTGCTAATTGCTTTTTTTCTTTAAATTCATCACTTCGGCGGTTGCCGTAAGCTAAAATTTTCAGAAATTCGTACCACCGTTTTCCATTGTGGCTAATGTCTAGGTAGAATGATACGCCACCTTTGGACAATTTCTTTTCTCTTAGAATAACTCCCATTGCGTTTTGGGTTTAAGGGGTGAATAATTAGTAACGCAGCGAGTAACGACTTTAGCATAAACATCTGAAAATAACTACCAATCATCTGCAAATAGACTTTCCGTGAAACTCACGACTAGCCTGATTCTTGTACGTTCTAGGGGCTTCTAGGGTTTCTACTTCAGTCTCAAGTCTCACGTCTAAAAAACGAGCGCAGCGAGTACAACACCCACCCACAAAAAAATTCCCACACCAAAACTGATGCAGGAACTTTTTGAAATTTGAAATTTGTTCGTTTGGAACCTGGAACTTGAAATCTGGAACTTGAAACCTGAAACCTGGAACTTGGAATCTGAAACCTGAAATCTGGAACTTGAAACCTGGAACTTGAAACTTGAAACCTGAAACCTAAATGCCCTATTTCGGCTGCGCCGTTGACCCATCCGGATTGTAAATCACACCATCCTTGATGAACCCAATAACCTTAAACTCCGTACGACGATTCGCTTGATGCTCCTTTTCTGTACACGGAACTTTTACCGCCCCCTCACACTCACATTTGTTTACCAAGACCGTCTCGCCATACCCTTTACCCGTAATGCGTTTGGCATCAATGCCCTTGCTGATGATGTATTCCGCAGAACTCTTCGCACGTTTATCCGACAAGGTCATGTTCGACTCATAGCTACTACGACAATCCGTGTGTGAACTCAACTCAATCACCAAGTCTGGATTTTCTTGCATCAATTTCACAATTTTATCCAACTCCTTAGCCGCATCGGGACGAATCGCCCACTTGCCCAAATCGAAATAAATATTGTCGATCTTGATCGCCTTGCCTACAATGATTTTATCCACGATGATGTCTTTGGTAATGTCTTTTTTCGTGCCCGCTGGAATGGCAACATCTTCGCTCTTGGCAAAATAACCGCTCTTCTTCACAATCACCCGGTAAGTTTTACCCGCCTCGACATTGCACGTTTTGTATTTGCCATCAGCCGTAGTTACCGTCTCGTACAATTTTGCACCCGTTGCCACATCTTGAATCTCTAAACTCACCCCTTCAACAGGAGCATTGTTGTTGCTCTTGTCCATGACCGTACCCAACAAACAAATCGCACCATTGTTGTCCATAAACAAGGTCTGATCGTAGGTCTTGCTCTCGGTTTGACCTTGCGTGGAAACAATATTTTTGTCCGAGATTTTGTTGTTGGAATTTGCGGTTAAGGAATAGGTATTATCGCCCTGCAATTCCGTGGTTTTGATTTTTCCGTTGGCATCGGTCGTTGCTTTGATTGTTTGACCAAGCGCATTGAGAATCGCTACTTCCGCATTGGCTACCGGCATGCGATCTTTCGGATTGTTTAATACCAACACATCTAAAAGCAAAGTCATGGCACGATCCAAACGCACTTCGGCTTTCGGATTTTCAGGATCGGCCTTGGCCGTGATGGTGTTGTTTTTGTATTTGTTGGCAATCCCTTCAATGGTGTAATCGTGGCCCGGGATTAAATCGGTTTCGGCTACGCCGTTGCTCGCCGTGAGGTTGAACGTTTCGCCCGTGAGCTTGTCTTTGAGTGTGAGGGTGCCATTCAATTTTTCGCTCGTCTTGTTATCGGCAAGCGTGATGGTGAATGGAATTTTTTTCGCTTTCACAATATTGAACCGGTAAATGTCATCGTCCATGTCCAAGGAGCCGCGGTTGGAGCTGAAGTAGCCCATTTTTTCATCCGCACTCAAGACCAAGCCAAAATCATCGCCCGAAGAATTGATCGGTGCGCCGTAATTATCCACTTTCCAGTTGCCATTTTTATTGCGCGCCTCATACACATCCAAGCCGCCCAAGCCACTCATGCCATCGCTTGAGTAGTAGAGCATACCGCTTGTACTCACAAACGGAAATACTTCGTTGCCGGGGGTGTTGATGGTGTTGCCTAAATTTTCAGGAGTACTCCATGTACCATCTGTGCCTTTGGTCGTTTTCCAAATGTCCATACCGCCTTGACCGCCGCTCATATCGCTCGCAAAATAAAGGGTATTGCCATCGGCTGAAATGGCAGGGTGCGCACAGTTGTATTCTTTGTTGTTGAAGGCTAATTCTTTTTCGTTGTCGAATTTACCATCGGCATTTTGGGTGGCTACAAAAATTTTGAGTTTGATGATGCCATCGCTACTTTTTTCTGCTTTGCGGCCTTTGACGTTGTTGCGGGTAAAATACATCGTTTTGCCATCGGCGGTAAAACTCACCGGGCCATCGTTGTATTTGGTTTTTACGCTTTTTGAAAACAAACTTGGATTGGTGTAGCTACCGTCTTGTTTAGCTGTGGTTTGGTACATGTAATAAAAATTGCGGTCTGTCCACGCATGGCGACGGGCTACCCAACTCGCGCGATCGCGGGCGGAGGTAAACACCAAACCGTCTTTGTAAATCGCTGGCGAAAAATCGTTCTTGTCGGAATTAACGCTTGTGGGCAATTTTTGGATGGTGTAGCAACTGCTGTCTTTGTAAAAGGTGTTGCGTTTGTCGATGCCCGCAGTGCGGTTTTTGCCGCGAACATCGGCATCGTATTGGCTCATCCATTTGCGCGCTTCGCCGTAATTGCCGGCTTCCATCAAGGCTTGGGCGTAATAGTATTTGTGAATGGGTTCGCTCTCGCTATAGTTCACCACTTTGCTGTACCATTTCAAACTTTGACTGGTGTTGTTCGTCAGACGGTAGCAGTCGGCTAGTTTGATGGCGGCTTTGTGGCGACTGCTGTCGTTTTTGAGCACGCTCTCGTATTTGGGAATGGCCTCGGCGTAGGCTTTGCTCATGTAGAGCTTATCGGCCTTAAGCTCAGTGCCCGTTTGTGCATACGCTGAACTAGCGAAGAAAAACACAAGCAGCAAACTCAGGCTGCGCAAGTGGTTAAGAATTGGTTGCATAGGTTTTATCTTTTAGGATAGTTGATGGAACAACTAATTTAGTTGATAGAACAACTATTAAAAATAACGTGGTGTAACAATCTTCTTGCCGCGGAAACTGAACAGGTAGTTCAACCCAAATTCAATTGAGCCGCTGTTGTAGTTGCGAATGTCGGTCAGCGTATAGTCATAAGACAAACTGGCCAAAAACTGGGGGCTAAATTGGTAGCCAACAATGGCCGATACGTCTGCTCCTGTGCGGTAGCTCGCGCCCAACCAGAGCGTTTCGCGAATCAAGGCATTCAGGTTGATGTCCCATTCTACGGGGGCATTCTGAACAGCCTTGGTCATGATCTGGGGCTTCAATTTGAAATTGTCGTTGATCGCAAACAAACGGCCAATCACAAAATAATAATGGAAGCTCTTGAGGTCAACCTTGTTGTCGGTCTTGATGCCATTGGCCGTTGTCAAACTCAATTTGTTGTCAATCATACGCGGAATCGAAAGGCCGGCGTAAAATTTACTGGTGTAGTAATACATTCCGAATCCAAAATTGGGAAGCATTTGGGTAGGAATGTTTTGCGAAAAGGCTTGGTCGCCGGCTACCGTGGTTTGAACACTGAGTAGATTCTCGCGAATCATGTTTAAACCGCCCATCAAACCCAACGAAAATTTGCCCTTGCCCATCTGAAAACGGTAAGCATAATCGCCATAAATCAACTGACGGTTGGTTACCCCAATTTTTTCATTGAGTACCGATACGCCTACGCCCATCGTGTTTTTTAACAGTGGGGCATGCGCCGAAAATGTCGTTGTCGTAGGAGCGCCATCAAATCCGATCCATTGCATACGGTGCAAGGCCGTGAGCGAAATCGCTTCCTTCGATCCTGCATACGCCGGATTGATGAACATTTCGTTGAACATGTATTGCGTAAACATCGGATCGTACTGGGCTTTGACAACCGTTCCGCCTCCGATTAACAAGACAAGCGTTAGCAACGCACGGAAAATTCTATTCTTTGTGATCATCGTGATCTGTTTTTTTTAGTGCAATGTGTGTTCTAAACTGGGAAGTGTACGTTGAAACACTTCCCAGTTTTTTTCCTTAATAGCGGATTTCGATGTAACCGGTTTTACTTTCGCCGTTGCCCAAATCCAAAACGTAGTAGTACGTGCCGGC
>JAAFIA010000122.1 GCA_013298545.1 Bacteroidota bacterium
AACATCATGTGGCGAACCGCCTTTTACACATTTAATTCAGGATTTATTTTTCTGATGACGTTGCTTGCCCTTGCTACGTCTGCTTCCGCACAAACAACCAGTTCACCGTATTCCCGTTTTGGTATTGGCGATTTCCAGTCCAATGGTGGTATGATCAATGCGGCTTTGGGTGGCGGAATTGGATATAGCAACGATTCGCTCATTCCGCAGTATTTCAATATGCAGAATCCGGCCTCGCTTACGAGCAATGGAATTATTGCGTACGAAGCGTCGCTGGTGAGCAATACCGCTTTTTTGCGTAGCAGCTCTGCAACCGGAACATTCAATCGCTCATCTCTTGGTCATATTGGTTTAGCTTTCCCAGTTACAAAATGGTGGGGCGCAGCTATTGGCCTTGTTCCTTATTCCTCTGTGGGTTACAACGTTGCCGTTACAGAAACCTTTGAAACAACGAGTAGTGTAACGTACAAATACGAAGGATCGGGCGGGACAAACCAAGTTTTTATGGCGCATGGTTTTCGACCGTTTGCCGGAATGCCCCGTCATTTTAGGCTTTCCGAACGTTATGCAAAATTAAATCTCGCAACAGACGTTTCGGCACTAAACCGCAAAGTAAAATTTCGCAATCACCTTGCTAATATTTCTGTTGGCGCAAATGTGTCTTATCTCTTTGGCTCCATCAACAATGTGCGCCGCGATGTATTCCCTGATACGTTGCAGATTTTTAATTCAAAAATCACCAAACGCACCACTTTTAAAGATGTGTATTTGACTTATGGTGTGCAGTATTCGTTCCGTTTGCCTTGGGTGAAAAATCCGAAGTACGAAAGCATGCCCGATTCTGCTATCTGCAAAACACGTTGGTTTAAAAATGAATTTACATACACGTGTAAAAAAGATTCGGCTTGCTCGTGCAAAGAACAATTGTTTGTTCGCGCGCCAGGCTTGAAAGTAACCTTCGGTGCAATTTTTTCTACACCGCAAGACATTGTTGTATCGTATGATTTACTCGCACAAACATACCGCCAGATTGGAACGTTAGAACAAATTAAAGATACCGTTGTCAACCTCACCAGTCAGTCTGGACGAGTTCAATTGCCTTCTATGTTTGGTGCCGGAATTTCGTTGAAACGCAACTATAAATGGGTTTTTCAAGCCGATTGGATGACGCAAATGTGGTCGCAATACACTTATCTCGAACAAAATTTAGGATTGAAAAATAGTCAACGCATGTCGGCCGGATTTCAGTTTCAGCCGCAACCCGCAGGACGCGGAAAATACATGGGTGCCGTTCAATACCGTGTGAGTGCGCGTTACCACCAAACCTATCTCGAATTGCGTCAAACACAACTTGCCGAATATGGTATTAGTTTTGGAATGGCCATGCCTATGCCTTACCGCACACGTTTGGGCGAACCTGTTGGACGTTTATCTTGGAATGTGGAAATGGGCAAACGCGGCACAACCAATTCTGGTTTGATCGAAGAACGCTACATCCGCGCAACAATCGGCATTACGGTGAATGACCGTTGGTTCAATCGCTCACGCTACGATTAATCTGGATACGATGAAACGTTTTCGCTTTTTAATCATGTTGTTTTCACTTGCGTGCGGGTTGCACGCGTGTGTGAATGAAGAGGACACTGAAAAAGCAAAAGCCATGAATAAGCGCGAAAATCTGCCCATTCAAACGGGAAAAGATATTGATGTGATTTATACCGATTCGGCCAAGTTGAAAGTACACCTCAAAGCTCCACAAGTTGATGAATATGAAGGAAAGAATCCTTACACCGTAATGGTCAAAGGAATTAAGGTGCAGTTTTTCGACGATAGCATGAAAGTGAATACACAACTCACGTCTAATTTTGCCATGCGCAAGCAACGCGAACGCATTATGGAAGCCAAGAACGATGTGGTGGTAGTCAATGCCAAAGGCGAACGCTTAAATACTGAACATTTGATTTGGGACGAAGAATCGCGCAGAATTAGAACCGAAGCGTTTATTAAAATTACCACTGCCGATCAAGTAATTTTTGGCGAAGGATTAGACTCCGATGAATCGTTTACGGATTACGAGATTAAAAACATTACAGGAACAATCATGCTCAAAGACGGAGAAGGGCAAGCTATCGACGAAGAACCCGCCAAGGAGCAACCAAAAGAAAACTAACCATGTCGAAATTCAATAGTGCCTATCTGAAAATGAGCGAGCGTTTATGGCTCGGGCTAGCGATTGTCTGCATTTTTGTTGCAGCATATTTTTTCATCACCAAAAATTCTGAAAACGGATTGTTTGTTTTGGGAATGACCTGTGTGAGTGGTTTGATGTATGGCTTACGCCGCGGATTTCGTCGCAAACTCGAAGCTGCCGAAGCAGCAGCAAAAGCCAACTACAAAAATCAAAAAGACAAAAATTAATACGTGTCCATCTGTTTGTGTGCATGCGCATGACGGTTAAAAACGAGGTATGAATTTTCCAATCCTTTCCGAGCGTTTTATCCGACCAGCACAACTTGTGTTGGTTGTTTTTTATGCTGTTGGTTTATTGGGAATTATATTCAAACCGGAGTTTTTCTTACCACTTTCTCCGCTCAATTTACTGCTCAATTTTACCTTGATGCTGTTGCTTCAAAAAGAAGTGAACGCCGATTTCTGGCGCTACCTGATTTTTGTTGTTGCGGGTGGGATTGGTGTTGAATTGATGGGCGTAAAAACAGGTGCTATTTTCGGGGCGTATCACTACGGCGATGCCTTGGGTTGGAAATTGAATACGGTTCCGTTCATCATTGGCATCAACTGGTTTATTCTTTCGTGGACAACGGTGGTTGTGGCCGAGCGTTTTTCAACGAATATGTATGTGCGTTCGCTTATTGGGGCTGCCCTTATGACGCTGCTCGATGTGTTGATAGAACAGGTGTGTCAACAACTCGACTTTTGGTATTGGGATTTAGGTGCTGCTCCATTGCGCAATTATGTGGCTTGGTTTGTCATTTCGTTCTTTTTTCAATTGATGGGACAACAGTTGCGCTTGCATCGTCAAAATCCACTTGCAATTAGTGTCTTGATTTTGCAATTCGTGTTCTTCCTTGTGCTAAATTTGATGAACAAAATCGCCTGAAATTTGTTTTAATACTATGCAGTTGCTTCTCAATTCGCTCGTTGTCCTCGGTACGTTTCTTGGAATGGAATTCGTAGCTTGGTTTACACATAAATATGTGATGCATGGTTTTTTGTGGTATTTGCACCGCGATCATCACCAGGGCAAAGAAGGCTTCTTTGAGAAAAACGATTCCTTCTTTTTAATTTTCGCTATCCCAAGTGCTTATTGTTACATGACAGGGCTGATGTATTCCGATTTTCGATTGTATATCGGTATTGGTATTTCGCTTTATGGCCTTTGCTATTTTTTGGTTCACGACATCATCATTCACCAGCGTTTTAAAATCTGGCGCAATTGGAATGGTCGGTATGTGTTGGGTATTCGTCGCGCACACAAAATCCATCACAAGCATTTCAATAAAGAAGACGGCGAAAATTTCGGGATGTTGATTGTACCGATGCGTTTTTTTAGTTTACAGTACAAAGAATCGGCGCGATGAATCCGCATTGGACGTATGCGCTTTTGCATCTTGGTGCGTTTACATTTCCTTTCCTGCTTAGTTTTGATAAACGTGTTGCGTTTTATAAATCGTGGCCGTTTTTATTTCCTGCCATTGTAATCGTTGCCGCATTTTTTCTGGTTTGGGATACTTGGTTTACCCGTATGGGCATCTGGGGATTTACAGCTGATTATGTGCTAGGTGGTTATTTTTTGAATTTACCTTGGGAAGAAGTTTTGTTTTTCATCACGATTCCGTATTGCTGCCTCTTTGTTTATGCTTGCCTCAACGCATACATCAAGCGTGATTTGTTTGCTACAAGTCATCGCTACATTACCCTCGTTGTTGCGTGTGTAGCGCTTGTGCTCGGTTTGTTTTTTTATGACCGTGCTTATACGTTTTCTACCGGATTGCTTGCTTGCGGGTTGCTTGTTTGGTTTGGTTTGGTGCGCAAAGAAGTTTGGATGGGACGTTTTTGGATGAGTTATGTTGTTGTACTCATCCCTTTTTTTATTTGCAATGGCATACTCACTTCTAAACCCGTTGTTTGGTACAACGATGCCGAAAATATGGGCATCCGCATGTGGACAATTCCTGCCGAAGATTTGATGTACAATTTAATTATGCTGCTTGGCGTAACGGCCTTGTTTGAGTATTTCAAAAAGCGCGCGAAAAATTAATTCATAATTTTTCCGGTAAATTTTAAACTCAACAACTGTGCAATTTGTTGGGCGCGATTTTTCAATTCAGTTGCTTTTTCGCCTTCAAAAAAATCGTCGGTAGTTTGGTGGAGTAATTTTACCCATTGTTCAAAATCGCGAGTTTGCATCGCGCGCGATTCGTGTACACGTATATGCGCGCCCATCATATCGCCGGAGTATGTGCCTGCGCCAAAGAGCAAGGATTCCCAAAAAGAAATAATATGCGGCAAATGCGTTTCTAGATTGAGCGTTGCAAAAAAAGGAGAAAGGAATTCGTCTTTACCCGCCCGCGCATAAAACGCGCGGAATAACAAGAGAAGATCGTCGGCAGAAGTTAGTTCTTTCATAACAAAGGGTACATTTTGTAAAGGTCGTTAATTCGTAGCTGAAAAATAATTTTTACTTTCAACACATGAAATATGGGAATGTGTTTTTTCTTTTTTTTCTTTTGCTGGCTGCGTGTTCCGATTCGATAAATAATAATAGCGGAATATCGCCACTCGATACGATTCATAAGTTGATTGATTCGCTCAAAAAAGACACACATGCTTACGAAGTCAAAACAATACCAACAAGCCTCGATTCTGCGGGGTACTCGCGTTTGTTTTTGCAACAATTTTTTGAGCAAAATAAAATGCTAGCAGGTGTTCGGCTTCAAGAAGGTGCTGTGATTATTGAAAACGATACAACTTTTTTTCCTGACGATTTGCCTTTGTACAAAGAACTTGTTTTTACGGGTGTTCAGGACGAAGAGAAATTGGCACTTTTTTTAAAACGCATCAATTACACCACACTCGAATATCGGTTTGAGCAAAGTTCAGGACGTGCTCATAAAGTAATTTCAGGCCGCGCCGATTTGAATGCCGGTTTTTTTCTGGGTGCTGAAATTGATACAGACGATTTAGACGATACCGATTATCCTGCGGTTGAGTATTTCGATTATTCCGAAGGCGTTTCCCGTTCGATTCGTGTCGGTCGCAACGAAAAAAAGCAACGCGTTGCCCGATTTCATTCTGATGATAAAGGTTTGATACACGCCATTACGACGTGTCCGACATTGCGCGAAAAATAGTTGATGTATCAATTACTTTCCCAACGCCTCCAATTCCCCCCGCAAATTCCCCCGCGCCTGATACTCGTATAAATCAAAATAAAGTGCTGTTTGATAAATGCGTGGCCGCTCAAGAAAATGTGTCAATACTTTTGCCCTTCCCACACCATACAACGCATCGGGATACATGCTGTATTCTTGACGAATCTGTTTGGCATACGCCGCATACACTTCAGGCGAAGCGCCTAAGACCGATAAATCCAGATCAAGTAGGAGTGCCGCATCTGGAATGCTCTGCGCATCGTGTGTTTGTGTGCTGAGAATTAAATCCGAAATGTGTTCAATGGATTTTTCCGGTACACCCGCTTCGCGCAAACGCATCTTCGCCAGTTCGGCACTCGCCGCTTCATTGTCCGTTCGCGATGGATCGTAAATGACATCGTGGTAGAGAATGGCCAAATCAACTTCATGTAGCTGCGTAAAATGTGCTGCATGCTGTTCGCGTTGTTCCAATAACGATGCAATATGCGCCAAGGTATGGTAATGCCGATGCGGTTCGGAATAACAATGCGTTAATTCAGTTGCAAATTGTTCAATGCGTTGATCATCAGTGAACCAAGGCGCTAAGGCATTTTTAAGTTTTTGCGTAAGCATCGTGCAAAAGAAATTGGTGCGTATAAAAAAAGTGCAGCCTTTTTTAAGCTGCACTTTTTAGAGCCTGTTTAAAATTTGTTTTTGAGAATTGTTATGATGCATTTTTGTGCCAGACGAGGCGCGTTTTGCAGGCCATAGCAGTGCGACTAAGGTCGAAAAACGCAACGAAGTATGGTGCAAAAAGGCGCATAACAAACTCAAAGGATGAAATTTAAACAGGCTCTTAACGTTGTATCATTCAAAAATATCGCGCATGCGATCAAAGAAAGACCGGTCTTTTTTGCCTGGATCGGGTTTGAAATTGGGCGACTCGGCTAATTTTTCGAGCGTCTTTTTTTCTTCCGAACTTAATTTTTGTGGCGTCCAGACTTGAACGCTTACCAGCAAATCGCCGCGGTGGTAGCCATTCATATCAGGCAACCCTTTTCCTTTGAGGCGTAAAATTTTGCCCGATTGTGTTCCGGGTTCAATTTTAATTCTAGCCTTGCCATCGAGTGTTGGAACGTCAACACTCGTTCCAAGTGCGGCTTGTGCAATATTGATATGTTGTTCAAACAAAATGTTGACGCCTTCGCGCACAAAATGCTCGTGAGGTGCTTCTTCAATGGCCACAATCAAATCGCCGGGGACACCGCCGCGCGCTGCTGCGTTTCCTTTTCCATTCATCGAAAGCTGAATGCCTTCGTGCACACCGGGCGGAATGCGAATCGAAATTTGTTCTTCGCCACGCACAATGCCATCGCCAAAACACGTCTTGCATTTATCCGTAATGGTTTGGCCTTCGCCACCACAAGCCGGACAAGTCG
>JAAFIA010000123.1 GCA_013298545.1 Bacteroidota bacterium
GAGGAACCACTCACAAAACTCCGCCCCGCCAACGCCACCCCAAACGCCGAATAATCCATCGTACTACGCACATCCGCCATAAAATAATCAATGGTAGCCGGATTACCCGTAGCCTGTTTCAAGAGCTTGCGATTGCTCACCGTAACCAAAACATTACCTAAATGATTCACCAGTTCATACGTTTTGAACCCCAATTTACGATTTTTATTTACAACCACCGGCCCAGCCAAAACAGAAGTAGTACCAGCACCAGACTTTATAATCGTACCATCCGCATTGTACCCACCAAAGGTAAACGCCTCCGAACTTTTAATCAGTTCAAGTGAACGCTCCTCCACACCCAACCGCGCAGCCCCATACACGTGCGCCTCGCGCAGCTTCACCTCATCCGTACAGGCAGAGCCTGCCTTGGTTACTTTACGCTCAAACGTCGCCATCACATTCCCCTGCGCATCGCGCACATAATACGTGTAAGTCCAAAACTCCTGTGTCTTGCTCGCTCCACCCACATTAATATCTTTCACAATTTTCACCGTACGCTGCCCCATCGCATCATACTTAAATTCTAAATTCTTCTTCGTCGTCGGAGACGATGCAGAACGCGTAACCGATTTAATTTTATTATAAACCGTCCAATCAATCGCACCAATAAATTCCGCATCATCACGCACGAGTTGCCCAATCGCATCATAACCATAATTATTTGCCGCTTGATCTTCTAAATCATCCGCATAATTAGCCGAGGAAGCACCACCCACCACATCATCCACGCGCTCCAATTGATTCGTCGCATCCAGCGGCGCAGGGCCAACTTGCGTAGGCGAATACGTCCCTCCGCTTGCGGTACGATACACATACGAAAGATCATCCATCGCCAAACCACTCGCACTAGTTCCATTACGTTTTTGCGAGATGATGTTACCATTCGCATCGTAAGTAAACGTATTTAAATATTCGCTCGTGTTGGTAAGCGTTGCATACGACGAAGTCGAAGCCCCCGTAAATCCCGTATGCGATTTGATCCGATTCAACTGATCGTAATGATACCGATTAAACATCACCGGAAGCGCCGTAGGCAAACTCGTTCCGTTTCCTTTGCTCAAGGCCACATGCATTTCTTTGATGTTGCCGTTGAATAAATTATCGCTCACCAATGTTTTTGTTGGCGCATCATTATACAAGGTTTGAGCCGTTGTGTTGATTGGTTTCCAATCCTTCGCACCAGCCGCATCCCAATAAAAACCGAGTACATACCCAAACGCATCGGTAGCAATATTGCTATGCACACCTGAACGATTTTGCAAGTAACTGTTGCTCGTAATCGCTTGTCCATCCTTCCCTAAATCAGTTGTTCTATCAAGTATATTTGAATTTACGCCTTTAATCCATCCATGAATCGTATAAGCAAAATCCAAGCCTTGAACTTTTACTTCACCCAATTCTGTTCTAGCCATTGGCCCATGCAAATAATACACATACTTCGCATCACGTTCCCAGTTCACCAAATCTTTAGAAGTAAACACATTGGTAATCCGATTATCCGCATCGTAATAATACTGATGCACATACTGATCCGCTTTTCCTTTTTGGTAATACACGGTGTTTACGTTTCCTGAAACCAAATCGTAAACATAATCCATGCGCTTATACCGCTGCGCCAAGCCTTGCCCCGCCAGTTCTGGAAACTCCTGCACGAGTGCATACACATTGCCATGCACATCGTAACTATAATGGCTCGCCTGATCGTAAGTATTTACATTGTTAGGAGCGCATTTTTTTGTGCAGCTAAGAACCGTTCGCTCGCGCTATCCGCTACAAGTCCTCGCAGTAGTTGTTGTATCAAACATATTTATTTTGGGCTGCGGGCTTTTCGCTACTATCGCGGCTACTGAGCCATGACGTTTGGTGTTTCAAATTGGCTTTTTATTTTCAGGATTTCAAAGAACGTAATCTCTTTAAACCGCTTCCGGCATTGAATCGTAGCGACTATACTGATTGTAATTTTGATGCTTTAAATGTACGAAAAAAAATAGCGCAACTCTAACAAAAAGAGCAATTCATTTTCATTCTTTTTATTCATTCACGACATTCAATAAACTAATAAAAACTCACGACCAACAATAAATTTTCACCACCGCATCGAGCATTGTTTCGCACCGCGAAAAACAAATCGTTTTTCTACTCAACCGTTTCAAGTGTGTGCGTAAATTTAAATTCATGCGTTCAATTTTGTTGGTCAAATGTTCGCTTACGGTGTGTCGTTTTTCTGGAATTAGGTAGCGGTAAATATTCAAACCATCGGTTCTGATTTTTTTAGGGAATGATTCTAAAATTGGTTGTATCACACTTGTCAAATTTACTTTTGTGCGTCTTCCGGTTTGAATGGAAACAACTGCTTTTGTTTTTCGTTCTATGCCGTAAGCAACCCAACTTTCATTCTTTTTATTGCCTACAAATGTTCTCAATTCATCTGCTTCAAATGTTTTGTTTTGATCTATAGGCAAGGGTTTTAGCGTGGATGCAATACCGAGGCTTCGGTATCAAAGTACGCTTCAAAACAGTATTGCATGCAATTTTTAACAAGCGAGCAATGCTTCGGATGCCGCAACTTTCTTTGGTTAAGGCAATGATTTTCCTGTCGGTACTTGCTTTCCAAGCCCGTTTTTGATAGTTTTCTTGCTGATACTTTTTGCAAATCCGACATTGAAATTTTTGCTTCCCTGTCGTTTGAAAACCTTTTTTCCTGCAATCATTTTTGCAGTATTGACATTTTAACATTGCTGTTTTGATAATTTGATTTGGAGCAAAAAAATTTAAAAGCAGTTTTTTTAGTAGGTGATAGATTACAACACGACGTTTTGAACAAGTCAATAAAATAGGGCTATTTTGAATTAAAAACGAAACAGACGACCTTTTGGTCGTCTGTTTTGCTACTGTGTGTGTGCTTGAAGGTATTGATTTCATTGAACTTTTTGCTGTTTTTGAGGCGCAGGTGATAGATTGATACATTACCCTGGGTTAGTGATTTCGGATATTTGAAAGGTGGAGTATCGGTTTGCTTGGGGTGCGCAGTGCGCAATAAGCTAATTTGACGCACGACTACCGTGTACAGCTACAATTGTTTTTGTACCAATTTGAATATTGATTTATATCATTCTGGTAATCTGTATCGTTAGTATATTCAAAAACATATCCAAGATATACATGACTTTTTAAATTAGTTATATACTCCAAGTAGTCGATTGATTTTGCAAATTTTTTATCCAGATCATGATCGTATAAATTGCTTTTACCATAAGTGCTATCCGTTCTACTTTTATGAAACGTTTTTATCGTTTCAATTAGTTTATTAAAGTCCTCTTTCTTCGGGCAATTCGTTATATTTTCATTATTTTCCTTCAAAGTATTATTGCAACTTAAAAGGGAAAAGTATAACAATGTGATTACTATTAATTTTATATGTTTCATGATTCATATTTTAGTATTGGTTAATAGATTCTATTTTGGCTTTGACTTTGTTTTCTTATCAACGATTAAACGACCTGAACTTTCACGAGAATAAAGCACAATTGTAATTGTTCCATCCTTATTCTCGTAAGTCGAATTTGAGACCCTAACAGATTCATTAACTTTGTTTTCAACATTTATAGCCCATCTATGAGCTTCTTCAAACTGCTCTTTGCCTATTCCTGAATTAGCATCGTATTGAGGATAACCTCTATAAATTTTCACCAATTGCTCGACTAATTCATGCGTATATGCCCCCCTTCCTGTTGGCCCTCCTTTTACATAGTCGAGAGCTAACAAATCAGCTAAGTCTACTTGAGCAGTATTATAGTTACCAATCGTAACATTTGGATCATCATACACTATTTCTTGGCTTACGTCGTACCATAAATTGGAACTTATTCCTTTTATGTTATTGTAGAATACTTTTCCTGCTTCTGATAATTTATTATAATCTCCACCATTTGGTGTTGCAACTATCTCAACAGCATAATTGTACTTTTTTAGATCATTTATTGGATGTAGCTTAACTTCAAATTGACCTTCTAATTGCTTATTGAGCCATATAACATATTGCTTTTTAACAAACTCACTAATAAATCTTAACTTCAAAGAATCTCCATTAAAGTCAACAGCCATAATCGGAGAACAGCCTGCAAATAAGTATGGTGAGTATGACGGGAATTTTCCTGTAAACCTATCCCGACTCAAAAACCTCCCCACCCTTCCATCATAAATCCTCGCCCCAAAATCATAATCCCCCTCCGCAATCTCCTTCTCCAATTCCTTCCCATTAAACCCATACCGATAACTCGAACTCGTAAACGACCGCCCCGCCAACGCCACCCCAAACGCCGAATAATCCATCGTACTACGCACATCCGCCATAAAATAATCAATGGTAGCCGGATTACCCGTAGCCTGTTTCAAGAGCTTGCGATTGCTCACCGTAACCAAAACATTACCTAAATGATTCACCAGTTCATACGTTTTGAACCCCAATTTACGATTTTTATTTACAACCACCGGCCCAGCCAAAACAGAAGTAGTACCAGCACCAGACTTTATAATCGTACCATCCGCATTGTACCCACCAAAGGTAAACGCCTCCGAACTTTTAATCAGTTCAAGTGAACGCTCCTCCACACCCAACCGCGCAGCCCCATACACGTGCGCCTCGCGCAGCTTCACCTCATCCGTACAGGCAGAGCCTGCCTTGGTTACTTTACGCTCAAACGTCGCCATCACATTCCCCTGCGCATCGCGCACATAATACGTGTAAGTCCAAAACTCCTGTGTCTTGCTCGCTCCACCCACATTAATATCTTTCACAATTTTCACCGTACGCTGCCCCATCGCATCATACTTAAATTCTAAATTCTTCTTCGTCGTCGGAGACGATGCAGAACGCGTAACCGATTTAATTTTATTATAAACCGTCCAATCAATCGCACCAATAAATTCCGCATCATCACGCACGAGTTGCCCAATCGCATCATAACCATAATTATTTGCCGCTTGATCTTCTAAATCATCCGCATAATTAGCCGAGGAAGCACCACCCACCACATCATCCACGCGCTCCAATTGATTCGTCGCATCCAGCGGCGCAGGGCCAACTTGCGTAGGCGAATACGTCCCTCCGCTTGCGGTACGATACACATACGAAAGATCATCCATCGCCAAACCACTCGCACTAGTTCCATTACGTTTTTGCGAGATGATGTTACCATTCGCATCGTAAGTAAACGTATTTAAATATTCGCTCGTGTTGGTAAGCGTTGCATACGACGAAGTCGAAGCCCCCGTAAATCCCGTATGCGATTTGATCCGATTCAACTGATCGTAATGATACCGATTAAACATCACCGGAAGCGCCGTAGGCAAACTCGTTCCGTTTCCTTTGCTCAAGGCCACATGCATTTCTTTGATGTTGCCGTTGAATAAATTATCGCTCACCAATGTTTTTGTTGGCGCATCATTATACAAGGTTTGAGCCGTTGTGTTGATTGGTTTCCAATCCTTCGCACCAGCCGCATCCCAATAAAAACCGAGTACATACCCAAACGCATCGGTAGCAATATTGCTATGCACACCTGAACGATTTTGCAAGTAACTGTTGCTCGTAATCGCTTGTCCATCCTTCCCTAAATCAGTTGTTCTATCAAGTATATTTGAATTTACGCCTTTAATCCATCCATGAATCGTATAAGCAAAATCCAAGCCTTGAACTTTTACTTCACCCAATTCTGTTCTAGCCATTGGCCCATGCAAATAATACACATACTTCGCATCACGTTCCCAGTTCACCAAATCTTTAGAAGTAAACACATTGGTAATCCGATTATCCGCATCGTAATAATACTGATGCACATACTGATCCGCTTTTCCTTTTTGGTAATACACGGTGTTTACGTTTCCTGAAACCAAATCGTAAACATAATCCATGCGCTTATACCGCTGCGCCAAGCCTTGCCCCGCAAGTTCCGGAAACTCCTGCACGAGCGCGTACACATTGCTATGCACATCGTAACTGTAATGGCTCGCCTGATCGTAAGTATTTACATTGCCGTCATAAACCGCTTCAATGGTAACGGTAGCAATGCGTTTACGCAAATACGTTTGCGTAAGTTGTGTTGTAATATTATTCCCCACAAGCACATCATCATAATACGTACTCGTTACTTCCAAACGTTGCAGCGCAAGAGCCACCCAGTTCAAATACGTCGTGCTATACGCATTGGCAATGGATTGTGAAAACGGTGTAGAAGATTTAATCTCGCCAACTTCTGTTATACGATTCTGTCCATCGTAAAGTGTATAACTGTAAAAATTATTCCCCGCACTACTCTTAGCCACTTGCTTGGCATTCTGAGACACTAAAATTCGTCCCACCTGATCGTAATAAAACACCGTTGTTCCACCATCGGGCGTAGCGGTTTGTTTCACTTGGTTGAGCGTATTGTATTTATAATTGGTAACTAAATTGTTCAAGCTACGCTTGTGCGCGGGATACACCGGCGCACCCGCACCGGTGGTTCTAAACGCATTCACTTGCAAGACCTGCGCGGCATTCAAGGGCTGCACACCCGCGGGCGGCACCGTGCGCGTGAGGCTTCCCGCTTGGTCGTAATAATACAACGTATAATGATACTCGCGATCTTGATGCGTAACGTCAAAATTTTCGACATACGCTCCCGCAAAACAATGCGCCGTATAAGCCGCAATAAAATTTTGTGTTGCCGTATAGGTCAAACTCGCATAGATCGGAA
>JAAFIA010000124.1 GCA_013298545.1 Bacteroidota bacterium
AACCGTAACAGAACCCGCTTTGCAAGTAAATGGCCCACGTCCGCAAACGGTTGTGCAGCATTTCAACATGCAACAAAACGGTTTGCTTTTTGGTCGCGTGATGAAACAAGAAGTCTTTGACGAAAACGGATTTTTATTATCCCGCGCAGAAACGGAGTATGGCGTAAACATGGCTTTTTATCAAGGCCACCACCGCAGCAACATTGCCAACGACGATCAAACGTTTGTGGAATACCTCACGGCGTATTATCCCACAGCACCAACCGGACATTTCACCAACCTCGATGCGCGGGCTACTTCGCATTATGTGCGCGCACTCGAAGGATGGAAAACAAATCTGATTGATCCCGCTTACCGCCACAGTTATTTTATTCGTCCGCTCAAATCCACAACAACCGAATTTGACCGCGCCGAAACCAATACCGTTTACGCCGTGGCCGACGATGTGTCGCGGCCCAATACGTCGGGGTATAGCGGCAATCAGCGTACCGCAGGGAATGATTGTGGTGGATCGCAAACACAGGTTTCGTTTATTTCAATGGTTACGGAGTACGAATACTGGGACGCGGATAGCACGGGTGTAACCACATCAAACGGCTATAAATTATTGATTGATTTCCAAAATAGTCCTTCGCTGCAACTGAGTTTCGAGCCTTCGTGGATGCTCTACCGCAGCAAAACGTATTCGCCACAAATGCCCGATGCGTACGAAACGCAAGAAACGTTTCACCATTACGATCAGCGCAATTTTTATGGCGGTGCGCCTTATACGTTTGATGCGGTGCATATAGCCGTAAAAGATCGCATACGTTCTTTACCGTATCAGCAGCGCGTTACGAGTAAGAATAGCGGACAAGCTCCCGTGCAGCAATCGAGTTATTATTTATACGATTACCGTTGGAATCAAAACCCCGATGAGATCACCGAAATTTTGCTCGACACCATTTCGGGAACGCCTTGTGTGGATTCTACTTCGCAAGGAAATTTCAGCGATACGTGTATCAAATACATTGGTCAGCCGCCACCTGCGGGCATGGTGTTGACCATTGTTGACGGGCAATACTTTTATTGTTTTGGCCGCGATCCTGAATTGGACGAAAGCGGCAACCAACGCCGTACACCCAATCCAAACGACCCGCCGCCGCCTGTGCCGAACATTGGTTTTTGGTTGGCCGGAAAATTATTCTTCCGCGAACAGCACACACAAATTGATACGCTTGCACTTGTAACTGATTTAGGTATTGATCCAACGGCGGCTCATATTTTACGCTTTGAAGAGCTTTTCGATAACAACAACGTAGGCAAGTACGAACCTGTTTGGCCTTACGCGCAGATGCGCAACATGCGCGTGAATACACGCACGGAATTGGGTTTAGAAAAAGAAGTGGAAGATGCCGTAGGTGTGCTTACAAAGTATTGGTATCATGCACCTGTGCGTACTTGGCATATCGACTTGACGTATCCGTGCAATAGTTACATGACTACGCGCATGCGTGAGCAAGGCATGCCGTATGCGATCACAACAGGATATACAAGAAGTGATTCGCTGCGCACGGAAATGAACTACAACATAGATTTTGGTATTGATACGATTTTGCAGCCCAATGGCGAAGTGATACATTATGGGTACGATGTGTTTGGTCGTTTAGAAAAAACGTATTTGAATGGCAAACTGCGCACGGTGAATGACTATCATTATTGGAACAACAATACCGCAAGTAGTTTTAGTCAACGGAGTGCAGAAAATTATGTGGAGGCGTTTACGCTGCTCGAACAAAACAGCACGGTGGCAGAACACAGCCGCAGTTATGTTGATCCGCTAGGTCGTAAATACGATGTGCAAACGCAGGTAAGTCCGAACTACCTCACGGCTGCGCTCGATACGCTGATGGTGCATGCGGGGCAAACGGATTATGACAATTGGAGTAGAGCCATACGCCAGTACAAACCGTTTAAGGTAACAAATGCGCAGAGCGTAAATTTTCAGCCGCGTTTGAATAGCGAAGATGTAACGCGTACACAACTTTATGAAGAAGTACAACTCGAAGGCAATGCGCGTAATAGAACGCTACGTGCGGCAAAATTTGGCGAAGCCATCAATGGAGCGCATACGGTGAATACGAGTTATCGGATTGTAACGGGCTTGCAATTGATTGCCGAAACGGGCATGACACCGACGGAATATACCCAATTGATGCCTGTGGGTGCGGCTGCCAATTACCGATTCAGAAAACAGGCGGTGATGGATGAAGATGGCAAACGGCGTGTGGTGTATAGCGATGTGTATGGGCATACGGTGGCGAATAAAGCGTACATCAAGGGAACGCAATATGCGGTAACGTTTTTCTTTTACGATTCGCGTGGGCAGGTGGTGAAAGTGGTGAATCCGATCAAAGAGCAAACTACGTTTGTGTATAATTTATTGGGCTTGGTGGTACAGAAAACGAATCCGAATAATGGAACGTGTAAGTATATGTACGATAAGCGTGGCCAAGTGGTAATGGAACAGGATGCGAATGGTGCGGCGGGAACGGATAATACGAGTGTGCCGTATTTGCGTGTTTATACTTATGATGTGTATGGGCGTTTGTTGCATCAGCAATTTGCAGAAGTGATTGGGTATGGGCCTTTGCATTATGCGGATATAAGCGATGCTTCGGGCGATTTGGTGTATTCGTACGCCACGAGTTTGGATTTTGCGTTTAATTATACGCATGTTGTGCCGCCGAGTACGGTTGTGGCTTACGATCCGTACGCGCTTGTCAATGTGATGCGTTTGGAGAAACAATTTATATATGATAGATCAAGTAATTTGGGTTTGAATTTGCATGCGGCGGCTGCGACTTATATCCAAAATCATCCGCAAATGTTTACGCGTGGTCGTGTTACGGCTGATATTGCGTACAATGAATTGGGTTTACCGATTCAGTATCATGTGTATGGGTATAATGATGAAGGACAACCTGCTTGGGAGATTCAGCAGTTTAATGAAACGGGTATTACTTCTTCTAACACGGGGATTTGTGGGGTGGTGGAAAATGTAGCGTATAATTTGCGTGGGCAGATTAAGCAGCAGCGGGTGAATGCGGATATAAATAGTTCGGTTGAAATGGAATATGCTTACGCTTATGATGGTTGGGGAAGGATGAAGAATGTAACGCTGAATAATGTGTTGTTGAATGACTATAAATACAACGATGCACTTGGTTTAGTAGAACGTGTGAAGTATTATGACGATGGCGGGTCTTGTGGTGCGGTGGTTGTAGATACGATACAAATGGCTTACGATGATCGTGATCGGTTGGTGAATTTGAGTAGCCATTTTTATGAGGAGCGTTTGTATTACGATGGAGCGCATCCGCAAACCGTTGATACTTCGTATTCAGTTCGTGCATCGAAGAACTGGAATGGTAACATCAATGCGAGTAAATCGGTGTATAAATTGGATCGGGCTAGTTATGATCCGCAGATTTTTGAAGGGGCAACGATTTATGGATTTCAGTACGATGGTTTGAATCGTCTTGTGGCTGCTGATGCGAGTGTGATGGATGTGTTGACGGGCAATCCGGCGCAAGCTGATCCGAAACGGTTGTATGGTGATGAAAGCTATACTTACGATAAAGCGGGAAATATCAAGACGCTGATGCGGGGGATGTATTACCATGCGAGTGTGCAGAATGCGCCGAATTGGGTGCAGAACTGGACGTATCGGTATCAGGCGGGTACGAGTAAATTGATTAGTGTGGATTCTGCGAATACGCCCTTGCGGACTTATACTTACGATGCGAATGGGAATACGCGGACGGATATTTTTAGGGAGTTGACGAGTACTACGATGAATCGGGCGAATTTGCCGGTGGCGTGTGTGGTGGATGGGGAAGCGATTAAGAATAGTTTTGATGTATTGGACTTGCGTATTTACAAAGAGAATGCGACAACGGGTGCAAAAACATTTTATTGGTTGACGGGTAGTGGTGCGGCACTTGGCGTATTGACACAGATAAATGGTTCTTGGGCGCAGGGTGCTTGGGAATTTTATGCGGGGAATGCGAAGGTGAAAAATGGCGAACGTCATTTTTCGGTGAGCGATCGCAATGGCAATACGCGGGTGGTTTATACGGCAACGGCTTCATGTAACGGAACAACTTATGTGTTAGATCAAGTAAATGATTATTATCCGTTTGGGAAGAGTTTGCGGGAGTATGTGAGCGAGCGGGAGCGTTATACGTTTAATGGTAACGAGCGCGAGCCGGAAACTGGTTTGGATTATTTTAATGCGCGGTATTATGATGCGGATGTGTGTCGGTTTTTGGGTGTTGATCCGGTGGTGAAGTGGTATGAGAGTGGGTATGCGGCGTTTGGGAATAATCCGGTGATGTTGGTTGATCCGAGTGGGTTGGATGCGAGTGGTGATCCAACTAGAACAGAGGAAGATAAAAACACAGTTTACACATCAGACCCTAGTACATATAATTTTACTGTTGGTGATTTAGTTCTGGTAAACCAAGGAGGATACCTTTACACAAAAATTGCTTGTCAAGTTGAATTGTTTGACACTTATACGGCCATGTACTGGCAAACGGTTCATGTGCAAACTGCTGAAGCTACAATCAAACCGGAGTCATTTAGTTGCTCTGCTTCTCCTGAAAATGGATGTTCGGCTAGTATAGGGCTTAGCATAAATAATTATCAAGATCCGATAGTTACAAGGAGAATACAAAGAGAACTTGATGCAAGAAGACATTTTGAATACTTAATGCGAACAAGTGAAAAGGATCCAAGAACAGGTTGGCGGTCACAAAACTTTAACTGCAATCAAGCACTTCAAGCACCAGCGATTGATCCAATTACTATATTTGTTGGTGGAATTGCGTTGAGAAGTGCTTCAAGTGCAGCACAAGGCGCAAGTGGATTAGCAACTGCAAGGGGGTTAGGAATAGCTTGTGAGGGTGGCATGACAACAGTTGGTCGTTGGATGTCTAAAGTTGAATATGAAATTATGCTTAAGACTGGACGAATGGTTGAAGGTGCTGGTGGCCAAACGTTTGTATCGACAGGTGGTTCAGGTGCATTTAATGCAGCAGCAAAAGGCTCGGTTTATGTAGAGTTCCAAGTCCCTACTAACAGCTTAATACAAGGGGGGCGATCTAATTGGTTCAAAGTACTTGGACCCAATGCAAAACCTAATCAGTTATATTTGCTTAATCAACAAGGGGGGCAATTACTGCCTCAGATTCATAACCTCTCACCAATCCTACAAATTAAGTAATTATGAAACAGATAAAAGATATAGAGTGGTTTAAACAAGTAATCGCTCCTACAATAAAAGGCTATGAGATAAAGTACCGATTTTATGAGAATGGGGATTTTGGCCCATTAAATCAAGTAATATTAGATTCACCTAAAAAAAGTGGTGGAATTGATTTTTGGGGATTGGGTTGGCTTGGTGTCGATTTGTTTGATTATGAGAGGGATGAACAATTGATAAATATTCTTTTAACGCCAAACCAAAAACAAGAACAAGATGACGCATTAAAGCACTTGCAAGAATTATTATAAAAGTAAGAGGCTGTCTCAAAAGTCGAGAGCAGCCTCTTTTTATTTGGATACCTGCCTGAGAAGTTTTTCGTTTAAGCGATTCTCAGGGCTTTCATTTTACTTTTGATACAACCTCTTACTTTTTAGAAGCTCTGCATAAATTTTATAGTTCTCTTCCTCAAAGCAAACAAAGATTACTTGTTTGATTTCAATCGCTTGTTCTATAAAATTAGAAACGATTTGAATGGCAATTTGGGCCGCTAATTTTTTTGGAAAATGATAGATGCCAGTACTAATATTAGGAAAAGCAATGGATTTAATTTGATGTTTTAATGCAAGATTAAGGCTATTAGCATAAGCACTGGCTAACAAATTTTCTTCATCACTCTTGCCGTTATTCCATACAGGGCCAACTGTGTGAATAACATATTTTGCTTCGAGTCTCCCTGCTGTTGTTATTACAGCTTCACCTACTTTACACCCGCCTTGTTTATTTCTTATTTTTTGACATTCCTCAAGAATTGTAGGGCCTCCTGCCTTATGTATTGCCCCATCAACTCCGCTACCACCAAGTAAAGAAGTATTTGCGGCATTTACAATCGCATCTACCTTTTGTTTTGTTATGTCTCCCCAAATAACTTTTATCATATTGCTTGATCTACTTTCAAACAAAGATATAGCTATGTTAGCATCATTCAAAATTTTGAAATGCACTTTTGAAACGCCAAGCCTCATGGCTCACTAGCCCCGATGGAAGTGGAAAGCCCGCAGCCAAGTAGTAATGTTGTTTGTTGTATCAACTACTGCGAGGACTTGCAACGTACAGCGGGAGCGAACGGTTATTTGATGTGCTTTAGCTGCGCTCCCTACCGAAGCCTAAGTGCAAAACAAAAAAAAACTTTGCGCGCACGTAAAAAACAAAAAGAAGTGGAAGATGCCGTAGGTGTGCTGACGAAGTATTGGTATCATGCACCTGTACGCACGTGGCATATCGACTTGACATATCCGTGCAATAGTTACATGACTACGCGCATGCGTGAGCAAGGCATGCCGTATGCGATCACAACAGGATATACAAGAAGTGATTCGCTGCGCACGGAAA
>JAAFIA010000125.1 GCA_013298545.1 Bacteroidota bacterium
AATACGGCATAGGTGAACTTCGGCGTGTAATTTGGTGCTAAATCGTTACCCGTAGAAGATTTAGAGGCTTGCAAAGCCTTACAGAGTGGAAGTTTCCTGAAAATTCTTAGACATGAGATTAGAGACATGAGACTGGCGATTTACCAATTTGCTAATTCACCAACTGCGCGAAAGCCCGTGCGGTCTCTAATCTCAAGTCTCACGTCTGCGCAGGCACTTCGCGCGTTGACCATACTTTAGTATTTATTTTTTAGAACTTAGGTTTGTACTTTGATTTGGTTAGAATGGTTTGCCCATCATTTATTTGCATCAACGCATCGAGCGAAACAGATTCGTTCTTATCCATAAATGCTTTCACAATGCGGTAACCAATCCATGTACCCGCGCGCCCGGGCGATTCGCGCGGAAAGCCCGTTGTAAAAGGAGCTTCATTGACCAAGCGCATGATATCATCTTCGCTTTCCGAAAACAATTTTTTCTCTTCGATCAATGCCGCCCACATGCTCGCCTCGCTTGCCTCGCACCAATCCAACTGTTTTTGTGTAAAACCGAACAAGATTGTATCGGGTGTTTCGCGCAACAGGGCTTTGGCTAGATAAAGTAGTTTGCCTTCGTACACCATACGATTCAAAACATCATTTTTCTCGGCTTGGTACGGAAACTCAATCATCATCCAACTGTGTACATAGCCAGCGGCCATGTAATCCGGTGTATTGCGTACACTGATGTATTTGGGCCGACGCATGGCTTCGTAGTATTTTGACGAAGCGCCTAAATGAAATTCGAGACTGATGGCCATCACATCGCCACCACGCACAAAATTAAAATTGTGTCCACCATGAATGGCATAAACCGCTTTGGGTAAGGTGCGTTGCGGGAAGTAGTGTTTAAAATACCGGAATGACTCCGTCAATTGCCCTTCTAATTGCGTCAATTCGCCCAATTTCTGAATTTCATCGAACGTACCACGCATTTCGGTATCGTACAAAAACCGTTTTATGGCCACGTTGCAGGGAATCGGAGCCGACATCGGATCGCCAACACAAAGAAGACGTTCTTCGTATATTGTCCAGAAATCGCCGTATTTGAGGCGCAAGCGTTCGCGTTCGCTATCCATTTTACTCGTGTCAATGGCAAAAAGCTCACGATCGAGGCGATCTATTTTAACTGGCTCGACTTGAACTGCCGACACGTCAACATCTAAGCGATCGTGCCCACAGGCCGTCGTTCCAATAATCAGGGGAACTACAAGGGTATAAAATGCAACACGAAACTTCATACGGAGTTGAGAAATATGCTTATTATTGCAAAAACTATTACACGACAAAGGTATGAAAAAGGCAATCTTTATTTTGCTCGCATTTGTTTTCACAGCACCCATGGCATTTGGTCAAGATGGAGAAAACAATCTTAAGAATTTTCGTTTCGGCTTAAAAGCTGCGCCATCGTTCAACTGGTATCGCCCTGACGGGAAAAAAGTTACTGGCAATGGTGCAAAATTGGGCTTCAATTACGGCTTAATGTTGGAATTTCGTTTAAATGATGTTGCTTCTTTTGCTACGGGCATCGAAGGAAATCATGTTGGCGGAAAACTTGCTTTTGCCGATTCGGCAACTTACCTCGTTCACGAAGATGGTTTTATTTCTCCTGATGATACCGGTGGATTAGGTTCTAAAGTAACTCAGTACTTATTGAAAGATCGTATTTACCGCGGTGTTTATGTTAATATTCCTGTTACCCTCAAATTGAAAACCAAAGAAATCGGTTACCTCACCTATTACGGTATGTTTGGTGGCGATTTGAGTTTCCGCACAGGAACAAAAGTGGATGATAATGTTGTAAAATTCCCAACATCGACATCGACATCATTTGATCCAACTAAAATTGATAACGCCAAAGACATGAATTTATTTCGTGTGGGCCTCAACGTTGGCGCGGGTGCAGAATACAATCTTTCTGGCTCAACATCACTTGTATTTGGACTCAATTACCAACGCGGATTTTTGAGTTCTACCAAATCGGATTCTGAATATTTACGTCGTGGCAAAAACAGCAAAGATGCTTATTCACAAAAAGCGTATCAAGATGGCATTCAGATCATGATCGGCGTATTGTTCTAGTCTGAAAAAATATTGCACAAAAAAACGCTGACAGAACAACCTGTCAGCGTTTTTTTGTGCGCTGAATTCTGTTTACAGAGATCTTTATTGTAGCCTAACAAGTCCTAACTTTGTCTGTATGAAAATTGCACTGGCACAACTCAATTACCACATCGGGAATTTTGATTCCAATGTTTCTAAAATTAAAGCGCATATTCAGCAAGCAAAAACGGCTGGAGCAGATTTGGTTGTATTTGCAGAGCTTTCTGTTTGTGGTTACCCGCCGCGCGATTTTTTAGAGTTCGATGATTTTATTCAACGGTGTACTCATGCTGTAACTGAAATTGCACACGTATGCGATGGTATTGCGGCCATTGTGGGTGCGCCTTCTGTAAATCCAAAAGTTGAAGGGAAAAACTTATTCAACAGTGCGTATTTTCTCGCCGATGGAAAAGTGCAAAGTCTGCATCACAAAGCCTTGTTGCCAACGTATGATGTATTTGACGAGTACCGTTATTTTGAGCCTGCCAAAGAATTTAAAATCATTTCCTACAAAGGTCATCGCATTGCGCTTACGGTTTGCGAAGATCTTTGGGACATTGAAGATGATTTGATGTACACGGTTTGGCCGATGGAAGAATTGATGCCACAGCAACCCGATTTGATGATCAACATTGCGGCATCGCCATTTAACTACACCCACGCGGCCATGCGCAAACGCGTGATGCAACGCAACGTCGAGAAATACAAGATGCCACTGGTTTATTTACAACAAGTGGGCGCGCAAACAGAATTGATTTTCGATGGTGGTTCGATGGTGATGAATACGCAAGGCGAAGTGGTTGAACAACTGGATTTTTTCCGCGAAGATTTTCGAATCGTTGATACGGCAATGATTGCGTCTATGCCTCGCGCTGCTGAACCGGAATCGAGCGAAATGCAACGCATTCACGACGCCTTAGTTTTGGGCATTCGCGATTATTTTGGAAAAATGGGTTTTCAGAAAGCAATTCTCGGATTATCGGGCGGTATTGATTCTTCGTTGGTCTTGGTGTTGGCGGCTCGTGCGTTGGGAAAAGAAAATGTACTTCCTGTTTTGATGCCTTCGGAATTTTCGACTTCGCATTCCGTAGATGATTCGGTTGTGCTTTGTCAGAATCTCGGCTGTGCTTACGATACCATTCCGATTAAACGTGGGTACGATGCTGTATTAACGATGCTGGAACCGCAATTTAGAGACACGCCTTTTTCTACGGCAGAAGAAAATATTCAGGCGCGGTTGCGGGCCATTGTGTTGATGGGTATTGCCAATAAACACGGATACATTTTGCTCAACACCACCAATAAAAGTGAGGCGGCGGTTGGCTACGGAACCTTGTATGGCGATATGTGCGGCGGGATTGCGGTGTTGGGCGATGTGTATAAAACAAAAATTTTCGACTTGTGTAAATGGATCAATCGCGATGGCGAAATTATTCCGCACAACGTTATTGTAAAACCACCATCGGCAGAACTTCGTCCCAATCAAAAAGATTCCGATTCGCTTCCAGATTACAGCATCCTCGATCAAGTCCTTTTTCAATACATCGAAAAACGCCAAGGCCCACATGAATTAATCGCTATGGGTTTCGATGAAAAATTAGTAACGCGCGTTTTGAAAATGGTGAACTCCAACGAATGGAAACGTGCACAAACGCCTCCAATTTTGCGCGTTTCGCCAAAAGCATTTGGCAGCGGAAGACGCATGCCGATTGTTGGGAAATATTTAAGTTGATTTTTTATAAAAACAAAAATCCCCGCCGAAATCGATTCGGCGGGGATTTTTTTATGCGTATTCTTTTTATTGTTTGATCAAACGTTGCATTGAAACAGTTGAACCATCTGTAATGCGGAGGAAGTAAATACCACCTTCGAGTGAACTGATGTCCATGTTTTTAATTGTGCTTGTCATCGTGAATGCTTGAACAGTTTGTCCTAGACCGTTGATGAGTTCTACTTGCAACGGATTGTTGCTTGCACTCATTGCTTCAATGGTAAACAAACCTGTATTTGGATTTGGATAAACATTCACGGCAATTCCATTTGCAGCAGGATCAATGATACCGATACACGCATCTACGGTAATAGTCGCAGTGGTAGTTACCTGACACAAGGTATTGGGATCGCTATACGTATAAAGAATTGTTTGTGCTCCGTTGAGTGTTGACGGATCGAATGAATTTCCAGTTACGCCAGGGCCGCCAAATATTCCACCTGTTGGCGAGGCCGTCAAGGTGATTGATGCATCAGCCTCGCAAATTACGCTAGGCGTAATGGAGAACATTACAATAGGAGGATTTGGATCGCTCAACGTAACACTGATGGTTGACGTACATCCGTTAATGTCTGTTGTTACGCATGTATAAACACCTGCACCGAGACCAGCAACATCTTCTGTTGTTGGTCCATGATTCCACAAGAAGGTATAAGCAGGATTTCCACCAGAAGTTGATATATCAATTACACCGTCTGTACCACCACATGTTGTTGGATCGCTAAAGAACACGAGCGTTGAAACAATCGCCGCAGGTTCTGTAAGTGTATCGCTGTATGTGGTAACACAACCATTGGTATCGGTAACGTTTGCTGTATAAATTCCAGCTGCAAGATTCGATTCGGTAAGACCAGTTCCACCCGAAGACCAAGCAATAGTATAGCCAGGAGTTCCACCAGCAATAGCAATGGTGATGCTTCCGGTTGAATCGCCGTTGCAAGATGGATTGGTTAACGTTGTTGCTGAAACAAGGAGTGCAGTAGGTTCTGTGATGGTAACTGTTTGTGTTGTTACACAAGCAAGACTATCGGTAATGGTGCAAGTATATGTTCCTGCCACAAGCCCAGTTTCAGTTGCTGTTGTACCGCCAGAAGACCAAGCGTAAGTCAATGTTCCTGATCCACCACTTGCCGTTACCGTTGCGGTTCCGTTATTTCCACCATTGCAGTTCACATTTGTTTGCGACGCAATCGAAGCTACAATTGCAGTTGGTTCGGTAATGGTTACGGTTTGTGTGATCGAGCAAGCGAGGCTATCGGTGATGGTACAGGTATATGTTCCCGCAATGAGTCCGGTTTCAGTTGCGTTTGTTCCACCAGAAGACCAAGCGTAAGTCAATGTTCCTGATCCGCCAGCAGCTGTTACCGTTGCTGTTCCATTATTACCACCGTTGCAACTAACATTTGTTTGTGCTGTAACCGAAGCTGTAATTGCAGGCGGTTCGGTGATTGTTGCGGTTTGTGTAGATGTACATCCGTTACCATCTGTTACCGTACACGTATAGGTACCTGCAATCAAACCTGTTTCGGTTGCGTTTGTTCCGCCGCTACTCCAGAGGTAAGTAATGGTTGGCATGCCGCCAACAACACTAACTGTTGCACTTCCATTATTGCCACCATTGCAAGAAACATTTATTTGCGAAGCAAGACTTGCAGCAACTTGTGTACCCGATCCTTGAATATCGAAATTGTAAACCGCTTCGTTACAATCATTCGAGTTGAGTGTGATTGTTGCTGTGTGTAAACCCGAAGCAGATGGATCAAATGTTACTACAAACGTTGTAGAACCACTTGCGGCAACAGTACTTGCAGGTGTTGTTGTAACCGTAAAGTCTGCTGCGTTTGCGCCAGTGATGGTTACACCAGAAATTGTAAGTGCACTTGTTCCGCTATTGAGAATTGTGAATGTGCGGGCTACCGTTCCGTTACAAACTGACATGAGACCAAAATCTGTTCCGTCTGTAATGTCTGGTGTGTTATCGCCATCAACAATGGCGATCGCATTTCCTTGCACTTCGACTTCACGAGGTGTACCAAATTCATCTGCTCCAATATCAACAAAACACAAGTCGCGAGTTGCGCAATCAATATCGGCAGTAACAGCGGCAAGAGGCAACGCAACATCTTCGAGCAATGGATTGCTTCCAGCAACAAGGTGTAAATCAGAACTAGAAACAAAAGTCGGAAGAACGTTTACGGAATTGGCATCGCGTCCGGTTTCTGTTTGCCAGTTGGCAAGCGTTGTTAATGGTGTGCCTGTGGTTAAGCTACCTACACGGCCAACAACGGCATTTGTACCATTGACAAAAATATTATTATAGTTTGAGGTCAGGTTGGTATAGTTTCCTACGGTGCTTGTGTAAGCAAGACCAATGCCCGTGTTATTTCCAAATCCATTATCGCCAGTACATGCAATAATATTGTTGCGAATATCTACGGTTGGCGTAATACCATTGATACCAAGCGCGATATTGGGTTGGCTTGCACCCGTCAA